>NZ_JBPPGJ010000018.1:0-137399 GCF_051594765.1 Oryzibacillus soli | reverse complement strand
CTTGCATGTATTAGGCACGCCGCCAGCGTTCGTCCTGAGCCAGGATCAAACTCTCCAAAAAGGTTCGTTCGATATAGCTCATTCATTACACTTGGCTGTGTTTTGTTACTACTCGTTGTTCAGTTTTCAAGGAGCTAACTTTGTCGGCCGCTGTTGATTATTACCGCAACCGAGTTCTAACTATATCACGTTTCAAAGTCCCTTGCAACTGGAATCTTATGGAGTTCACAGCGCCGCTACTTTCAACTTCGAAGCGTGCCGGCGTTTCTCTTGGCCGGAGTTATAATTTATCATAGACACCTCAGGTTATTCAAGTGGTAAAGTGTTACAATCCTACGAACCTGACGAGATTTAATTCTTCTAAGTAATAGAGCCGGCTTCACCGGGCCGGCTCTAATCGTTCATACGCGATCCTGATTTTGTGGATCCGCATTATTTCCGGTCATGTAGACATCGCTGACCATCTCGTGAGTTTCTGCCGTTCCCTGCTCCAGTTGGGTCCCGCCTTCATAGTCCTCCACCGAGTACTGATGATCGGCCATATTCGTCGTATCAGGCAGTGGAGTTCCGGCTTGTTGCTTCTTAACGTCCATCCACAAAAAGCCCCCTTCCTTAATGCAGCCGATGACCGGCATACTCCCGTTCAAAGCGTTCTTTTACCGAGTCGTTGCTGCCATATGTAGAGCTCTGGATCTCACGGAATTGGCGGCACACACTCCGTACTCCATCGAAATCCCCATCCTGTGCCAATCGATCCGCCTCGTTAATGACATGGTAAGCGACTGCATTGCGCGCTTGCTCGAAGCTTTCATTCGTGTCGCTTGTCCGGCGGTAATCGAAGTAAAACGCCTTGAACCGTTCGATTAACGTTTCCTCCTGCATGCTGATCGCTCCTTGCTTCCCGTTGTCAGAAATAGTGTTCCGCCAAAAAGCGGGATGCTATTCGGCAAGGTTCGAGAAAACAGGTCGGTAAACCGCGAGCCCTGCGCTCGCCCGGGAAATACACGTTCATTTCCTATAGAAGTAAGCCGACCAATATAGCGCTAACCGTTCCCCCAGCCAGGGAGCTTATGATATTCACCGCATCGTTATCCATCCGTTCGAAGCCTCGAATCCGCAACGTGGCTGATTGGCAGTGAACTTTGGATTCCACCTCCCGTGAGCAGTGCGGGCAGCGGTACACAGCCTGCAAGGTCGCGCCTAGATAAGAATCGGCATTCGCGCCCAGCCACCCGCCAGCCATAACGATAATAGGAAGCAGCCACATTGGGGAGCCGGAAGTAATAGAATCGACTGTTTCATCCCATGTTGCCAGCGACACCGCAAGAGTCCCGATGAACAATCCGCCGCACGCAGCAGCCCCCCACCCCAGTCCGCTGACTCCGCCGGAGGTACCTTTAGGAACCGTTCTCCAAGTGAGAATGGACCGCGGCAGAGATCTGGACAGTCCCCCCACTTCCGTTGCCCACGTATCGGCCGTGACAGTGGCCATCACTCCCAAATAAGCTGCAAGCGGCCATATCGCTTGTGGCGAGGCGGCTTGAATCAGACAGAGAACGGTACCGATTCCCCCATTCGCGATGACTTGTCCGGCGTCCCTTCGCCCGGATTTCTGATAGACGGCTTCCGCCTCCCGTTTACGATGCTGCTTCCACTTCGTAAGTCCCGTCGAGGTCACGAAGAATCCGATCATCAAGATGAACCATACGGGACTGCCTGCTGCATACAGGCTTGTCCCAACTGCAACGGCTGCGGCCGCTCCGGTCCAAGTCAGCGATCCTCTCCAATAGGCGATGCCCGCGATCAACATGCTTCCGCCTAACCCGATCATCCATTCCAGCATCCTGTGTTTCCTCACATCCCCTTGATCATCTGATTTCCATCTTACCCCACCCATACTCCGAACTCCAGCGGATCCTATAATATAAAGACCCGGATGATCATCCGGGTCCGAATTCGTTATTATCCTTCCAACGGTACATCATTCTTCTCTGCAAACAGGCGAATGATCGAATGCGCTTGTTCACCGCTTTGCTTGTTTTTTCCGCTTTGCAGAATCAGCGGGTCATCCTTACCCTTCAGATGAATTTCCACCTTCGGCAGCGTTTTCTTCATGAACAAGCTCTTAACGGTCTCCTTCCCGAACTGAATGCTGTTGATTTGTTCCGAGGAGATTTGTTGCTTAACAACGGACTTGCCATTATGGATATGAAGCAGCATTTCGGAACGGTCAAAGTTGACATCCACCAAAGTCATCATTGATGATCCCTCCCGTTAAGTTGCTTGCTATCATGTGTATGACGGATAGGGTTCGTTTGAGACGCCTTTTTGCAAATTCATCGATCTATGGCGAAACTTTTTAACAATGCTGCGAACTCTCGCGTCAACATGCGGGGCAGTGTGTATGGAGGGGTCTGAGAAGAGAATCCGTACACGGACAAGCCTACCCGATGAGCCAACAGCTTGGATCGAAGCATGTGAAAATCGTTGGTGATCAGGGTCACCTTCACCTTGGAAGCATCCACTCCTTGAGAAGTTAGCAGGGTGTGACTGAACAACAGGTTCTCGTAGGTGTTCGTGGATTGGTCCTCCCCCAAGATCAGACGCTCCGGAACTCCGTGGTCCAGCAGATATCGTTTCATCGCCGCGGCCTCCGTTATGGATTCTCCTGGGCCTTGACCGCCTGAAAGGATGACCTTCGTTTCCGGATACTGCTTCATATAATCCAATCCTCGATCCAGCCGGGCCTTCAAGGATAAGGAAACCGTTTCTCCTCTCACTCTAGCCCCTAAGATCAGGACGTAATCGGATTGGACGGGCTCCGTGCTTCGGCCAGCGTACCAGATGGCCATCTCCGTGCCGATGAACAAAAGAAGCCCCAAACCGATAGTGACTTGTACGATTCTTATGCTCACGGAGGCTCGACGGTCAAACTCCTTATGCCTCCACAGCCAAACCAATCCTCCTAGCAGGGCGGCACATATACCCGCTGCGATCTGGGCCAGGTTCCAAAGATCCTTCTCCCATCCGCCGATCAAGCCGGAGACATAGTAGAAGCTGTGCGAGACGCCTGCAGCAATCATCAGGATGGCGGCCGCTTGACGAATCCATAATTGATGTCTACGAGTCATTCCGGATCCCCCCAGTTCGTTGGAGCAGCTGGTCAATCCAATACTCGGCCTCCAGCGCGTCCTTCAGTGTAGGTGCGAGACCCGTGCCATAAGGATCTGTCCCCGTTACCCGAAGCAGGTAATGGTGCAAGGCAGCAAAATGCGTGTCGACCGCCATCCCCATCGTCGTCTTCTCATCGGTCGATAAGCTCAATTCAGCAGGGGATGGCACAGCAGGCGCCGAGCCATCCAGCAGCTTGATCCGGGGGACGTACTCCTTCTCCAGATCACAGGTTACAGATCCGTTCGTACCGATCACATCGATTTGAAAAGCCTCCAGTCCCCAAGCGATCCGGGACACCTCTGCCGTGCAGCGTACACCGTTCCGGTGGATGATCTCTATTCCGGCCCAATCATCTACATGTACATCCACCAGCTTGCCGGAGGAATCGGAGGCGGGCCGTTGGCGGACATGGGTTCGCAATGTGCCGTCCACCTCGAGGATTTCACCGAACAGATGCTTGAGCAGGTCCAACACATGGATGCCCAGATCGGAGATGGCTCCACCGCCGCTTTGACGCTCATCCAATCGCCAGCTGACCGGGCGTGCTGCATCTAGATATCCAGAACGTCTATAGGAGCAGCGGCATTGGAGCACGTTGCCGATCAGGCCCTGGCGGATAATCTCTTTGATCCGTAGGACGGCCGGGTGATAACGGTAAACCAAGGCAACCTGATGTCTGCGGCCGGAACCATCCTCTGCGGCTTCCGACATAGCCCGGGAGCGATCATACCGGTCTGCAAGGGGCTTCTCACAATAGATGGACTTCCCCGCATGCAGAGCCGGAAAAAAAGCGTCGGGATGATTCGCATTGGGCGTACAAATATCCACAACTTGAAAATCACCTGCCGTCAATGCTTCTTCGACGGTTGCAACCACCTTCTTGAAGCCGATGGCATAGGCTTGCTCCTGGTTCACTTCCGGATTGCGGGTGACCAGGGTGTCCAACACAGGGACGAAGGGCAGGTTCTTGATGATTGGCATCGATTTTAACGCCACCATATGGGTCTTGGCGATGTTCCCGAACCCTACGAAGGCGAAACGGATTTCATTCATGGAGGACCTTCTTTCCTTAGACTCGGTAGGATATTCATTGCTTTCAGTATAGCTGATCTAGTAGACGCAAAAAAGCCGCGGACGGTTTACCCGCCGCGGCCGTATCCGGCAATTAATATGCTACAGGAGGAATGGCACGCTCCAGAAGCCCCTGGATGTACGCCATGGCAATCCCGTAATTGGTGATCGGTACCTTTTGAGCTTGTGACTTCGAGAGGCGTGCCATCATCTGCTTCCGGTTGAAGCTGCAGGAGCCGCAATGAACGATCATCCGGTACGACGACAGATCCACAGGGAAGTCACAGCCGGTACGGACCACGAATTCCAGCTTGCCGCCGGCCCTTTCCTCGAGCCAACGAGGCAGCTCCTCCCGTGTGAGATCGCCTTTCATATCGTGATTGCTGCAGGCCTCGGCCACAAGAACCTTATCTCCGGGCTTCAGCCCGTCAATGGCTTTGGCTCCCCGTACAAACACGTCCAGCTCCCCCTTAAACCGGGCCAGCAGGATGGAAAAGGTGGTGAGCGGCACATCCTGCGGGATTATTCCGCTAACCTGCTCGAATATGTCTGACTCGGTGACCACCATATCCGGCCTGCGGTTCAGAACCGTCAAGAAAGCCGGAAGCTCATCCTCTGTCACGGTCACCGATACTGCTCCATGATCCATGATATCCCGGATCAGTTGGGTGTGAATCATAGGGAGCCGGTAACGGGGGGCCTTCAGTCCTTTTGGACTGACGATGACGATCAGCTCGTTGGGCTCAATCAGATCGCCGACGATCGTCGAGCGTTCGAATTCGAAGGGAGCACTGCGCCGGAGTGACTCCTTCAGCCGGTTGAGATTGACTTTGTTCTTCGCACTGATCTTCACGATCGGTATTTCATCAAATTGAACTTTAATGGGCTGAATATCTACGAAGCGGTCGTCGATCCGGTTTACCACGCCCATAACGGGAATATGGCGGCTGACCAATTCCCGATACCAGCGCTGCTCCAGGGCATAATCCTCATTGGTGTCCGTGAACAGAAGGAGCGCTACATCCGTATGATCCATGACTTCCCGAAGCTTACGTCCGCGTAATTCTCCAGTTTCGCTGCGGTCATTCTCTTCGAAGCCGACGGTATCAATCAGGACGACGGGTCCAAGGGGCTCTAAATCCAGGTGCACATACTGCGGCTCCACGGTGGTTCCGGGAGAGTCCGCCACCAAGGCGGCGTTTTGATTTGACAGCGCATTCAAAAGACTGGATTTTCCTGCATTTTTCCGGCCGAATATGGCGATGTGAAGCCGGTTGGATTGGGAGCTTTCCTTCATGTTCTTTCACTCCTCTGCAAGGTATGCCATCGACATCCAATAGTGAATTAATTCACATATAGTAATTGCAGGAGACCGTACCCTGTCGTACGATCTCCTTCATTATAACATACATCTCCGACTGGCGTTCGCGGAATTAGAATCTCAAGTCTCTCTCGCCCGCTTCGATCCGCTTCATGCGATCCAAAGTGGCCCGCTTGGCCGCTTCCTTCGGAATGCTGTTCAAGCTGTCTTGAATCAGCTTCTCCCCCATCTCGACGGCTTCTGCATCACCGTAATCCATCAAGAACTCTTTGAAGGTCAATAATGCGTTCGGTTCGCATACGTTCTGGATTTGACCGGTCTTCGCAAGCCGCATGAACCGGTCTCCCGTTCGGCCTTCCCGGTAGCAAGCCGTGCAGTAGCTAGGCAGATAGCCGCCGGAGCACAAGCTTTTGACAATCTCCATCGGGGAGCGGTGGTCCCCTACTTCGAATTGGGGCTTCTCGTCCGGGTTCTTCATCCGGTATTCCTCGACGTAGCCGCCAACGCCCGTGCAGGAGCCGGCGCTGATCTGAGAAACACCCAAAGCAAGGACCTCGTCTCTGAATTGGGACTCTTCGCGTGTCGAGAGAATCATCCCGGCATAGGGCACGGCAAGCCGTAGAATCGCGACGATCTGCTTAAACTGCTCATCCGTTACCAAGTGGGGGAACGAATTCAGATCTACACCTTCTGCCGCGCGCATCCGAGGAACGGATACGGTGTGGGGACCGCAGCCGAAGGATTGCTCCAGGTGCTCGGCGTGCATGAGCATGGCGATCGTTTCAAATTTATAGTCATAAAGTCCGTACAGTACTCCGAGTCCCACATCGTCCAGCCCGCCTTGCATGGCGCGGTGCATGGCTGTGGTGTGATAATTGAAGTCGCGTTTTGGGCCTGACGGATGGTGTTTTTCGTAGGTCGCTTTGTGATAGCTCTCTTGGAATAACGTATAGGTTCCGATCTCCGCGTCTCGGAGCTTGCGGTAATCTTCGACCGTCGTTGCTGCAATGTTCACATTGATGCGGCGAATGCTGCCGTTGTTCACTTTAACGGAATAGATCTTGCGGATACACTCCACGATATAGTCGATGGAGCAGTTTTTGGGGTCTTCCCCGACCTCCAAGACGATCCGCTTATGACCGAGAGACTGAAGCACTTCCACTTCCTTCTCCAGTTCCTCCATGGTCAATTTCCGGCGCTTGAAGCTGGTATTGGAGTGCTTATATCCGCAATAGTCGCAGTTGTTAACACAGAAATTGCTGACGTATAGCGGAGCAAAGATCACGATCCGTTTTCCGTATATTTTCTCTTTGATCTCTTTTGCGGATGCAAAGATCTCCTGCCAAATCTCCGGATCCTGCACATGCAGAAGAATAGCTGCTTCCCTATGGGTCAAACCGGCGCATGTTTTCGCTTTTTCCAACAACGTTCTAACCGTGCTTGTGTGCTGAGCCAGCTGTTGACCGGCGGCTATAGAGCCATAAATCTCATCCTCGCGGATAATATCCTTGGCGAAATATTCTTTGATCGGTTCCATGGTAGTCTCCTCCCTTATATTAGAAGAATCGTTCATTCCCGCACCGTATCTTCGAAGCACGGAACACCATCTAGAGTTTGTTCATAACCGACTTGACGTTGATGCCTTCGATCTTGCCAAGCTTGCCGGTTAATGAACTGATCTCATCGGATGTTGCATCCACTACCAGGGTGATGACGGCGGAGATACCCCGATCCTTATAAGGGAGACCCAATCTTCCCACGATAATATCCATACAATCGTGGAGAATGGCATTGACCTTGGAGACTCCTTCAAATTCCCGAACGACGATATTCACCACACCGATTCTCTTGTCCATACAAGCTCCTTCCGAGCCCGCACCACAAGTCATCCCGGGCCTCGTCAAAATAGAAAAACCTTACCGTTACGGATACGCTCGGAAGGTTTCTAGCTTTGACGATCCCTTCCCCTCATGCTCAGATGATCCTTGCAATTAGGCTGAATCTTATTTTGTAATCCGCCGTCTCCGGACGAACCGGAGACGGCCGATTGTATAACTAACGTTTAGTCGTGGTACTTGTTCCGCTTCACATAGTGAGTATGCAGCAGCTCGTGAGCCAGGTGTCCGTTCGGCTTGCCGAGGAACTCGGCGTACAGCGCTTGGATGTACGGATTCTTATGGGACTTGCGGACCTGCAGGGACTCATCTTCCGCATAGATCGCCTTGGCGCGCTCAGCCTTCACATTGGTGGAGGTCCGGGTCTTCGCATCGACGATCGGCTGTCCGCCGCCGGTGACACAACCGCCCGGGCAAGCCATAACTTCGATGAAGTCATATTGCTTCTCTCCGCTCTGGATCAGCTCCATCACTTTGCGGGCGTTGCCCAAGCCATGGATAACGGCAGTCTTAATCTTCTGGCCGTTCGGAAGCTCCAGCTCGTTTTCCTTGATGCCTTCCAGGCCGCGGACTGCGGAGTACTCGATGGTATCCAGGTCCTTGCCGGAGAGAACTTCATAAACGGTACGCAGTGCGGCTTCCGCCACGCCGCCGGTAGCCCCGAAAATCACGCCTGCGCCGGATCCTTCGCCGATCGGGTTGTCAAAGTTGTCGCCGGGCAGGTTCTTAAAGTCGATTCCCGCTTCTTTGATCATCTGTGCCAGCTCGCGGGTGGTCAGGACGTAATCCACGTCCTGCATGCCTTCGTTGGAGAGCTCTTCCCGCTCGCCTTCGTATTTCTTGGCGGTACAAGGCATGATGGAGACGGTCACGATGGATTTCGGATCGATTCCGGCCTTCTTGGCGTAGAAGTGCTTGATCATGGCCCCTTCCATCTCGTGCGGAGATTTGCAGGTGGACAGATTATCGGTCAGATCCGGGAAGTTGTGCTCGACGAACTTGACCCAGCCCGGACAGCAGGAGGTCATCAGCGGAAGCTTCTCGCCGGAGGTCAGGCGGGAGATCAGCTCGGTTCCCTCTTCCATGATGGTCAAGTCAGCGGCAAAGTTGGTGTCGAACACTTTATCGAAGCCCAGTTTGCGCAGTGCAGTAACCATCTTGCCGGTTACACGAGTACCCATCGGGTAGCCGAATTCTTCACCCAAAGCGACACGAACGGCCGGTGCGGTCTGAACCACGACGTATTTGTTCGGATCAGCGATGGCATGCCATACGTCCATCGTGTTGTCACGTTCGGTCAGTGCGCCGACCGGACAAGCGGTAATACATTGTCCGCAGTTCACGCAGTTGGTTTCGCCGATCGGACGGTCGTAAGCGGTCGTAACCTTGGTCTCGAAGCCGCGGTTGGCAAAGCCGATGGCATGCACGGTCTGCACGGTGCTGCAAGCGCCGATACAACGGCCGCAAAGAATGCACTTCTCCGCATCGCGAACGATGGAAGCGGAGGAATGGTCAATGCCGGTCTTGGAATGTGCGCCCTCGAACCGGATATTGCGGATGTTCAAGTCCTTGGAGACGGACTGGAGCTCGCAGGTTTCGCTGCGCATACAAGTGGTGCACTCGCGGTTATGGTCGGAGAGCAGGAGCTCAACTACGGTCCGGCGGGCGTCGCGTACTTTCTTGGTGTTGGTCTGAATCTTCATATTCGGTTCAGCCTTCAAGGTACAGGAAGCGATCAATCTCGGACCCACTTCCACGACGCACACCCGACAGCTGGAAGATTCATGAATGCCTTTCAAATGGCACAGGGTAGGAATTTCGATGCCGACTTCGCGGGCGGCTTCCAGCACGGTAGTGCCTTGTTCCACTTCCATCTCGATTCCGTCTATTGTAAGTTTAACCTTATCCACCATAGTCACCTCTTCCCTTCCTTATCCTCTGAGAATCGCCTTGAACTTACAGGAATCGAAGCAGAGACCGCACTTGATACATACGGAAGCATCCAGTAAGTACGGCTCCTTCACTTTGCCGGAGATCGCGTTGACCGGGCACTTGCGTGCGCAGAGACTGCAGCCTTTGCAAAGCTCAGGATCGATGGAGTAAGTCAAGAGGTCTTTACATACGCCGGAAGGACATTTGTGATCGACCACGTGAGCCATGTATTCATGACGGAAGAACTTGAGCGTCGAGAGAACCGGGTTCGGAGCTGTTTGGCCCAAGCCGCACAGGGATGCATTCTTGATGTTGACGGACAGATCAGCCAGAATCTCCAGATCGTCCTCGGTACCCTTGCCTTCTACGATCCGCTCCAGAATCTCCAGCATCCGCTTGGTCCCCACGCGGCATGGCGTACATTTGCCGCAGGACTCATCGCGGGTGAAGTCCAGATAAAACCGGGCGACGTCAACCATACAGTTGTCTTCGTCCATGACGATCATACCACCGGAGCCCATCATCGATCCCAAGCTGGTCAGCGTGTCATAGTCGATGGTGCAGTCCAGATGCTCTTCGGTGAGACAGCCGCCGGAAGGACCGCCGGTTTGAACCGCTTTGAACTTCTTGCCGTTCGGGATGCCTCCGCCGATCTCGAAGATAACCTCGCGGAGCGTGATGCCCATCGGTACTTCAACAAGGCCGGTGTTAACGATTTTGCCACCCAATGCGAATACCTTGGTGCCCTTGGACTTCTCGGTGCCGATGCTGGAGTACCATTCCGCGCCATTCAGGATGATCGGCGGGATGTTGGCGAAGGTCTCAACGTTATTGATAACGGTCGGCTTCCGCCACAGGCCTTCGACGGCCGGGAACGGAGGCTTCGGATTCGGCATGCCGCGCTTGCCTTCGATGGAGTTCATCAGAGCGGTTTCTTCGCCGCAGACGAATGCGCCTGCACCCAAGCGGACTTCTACGTCGAAATCAAAGCCGGTTCCGAAAATATCCTTACCCAGAAGACCGTTCTTACGGGCTTCGTGGATGGCAACGAACAGACGCTGTACGGCAATTGGATACTCGGCGCGTACATAGATGAAGCCTTGGTTCGCGCCGATGGCGTAGCCGCCGATGGCCATTGCTTCGAGAACGGAGTGCGGGTCGCCTTCCAGAATGGAGCGGTCCATGAATGCGCCCGGGTCGCCCTCGTCCGCATTACAGATCATGTACTTCTGCTCATTCACTTGCTTGGCCGCGAATTCCCACTTCATGCCGGTGGTGAAGCCGCCGCCCCCGCGGCCACGAAGACCGGATTGCTTCATGGTGTCGATGACCTGCTGAGGCGTCATGGATGTCAGGACTTGATGAAGCGCTTTATATCCGTCGCGGGCAATATATTCCTCGATCTTCTCGGGATCGATCACACCGCAATTGCGGAGTGCGATACGCATTTGCTTCTTGAAGAAGCCGACTTCATTCAGAGGCTTGATGGAGCCGTCCTTCTCGAGAGCTTCCTTGTAAACCAGGCGTTTGACCACGTTGCCCTTCAACAGATGCTCTTCCACCAGCTCCGCAACGTCCTTAATCTCGACGCGGGCGTAGAAGGCACCGTCCGGATATACGATCACGACCGGGCCCAGCTCGCAAAGGCCGAAGCAGCCGGTACGTACGATTTCAATTTCGTTCTCGATGCCGTGGTTCTTCAGCTCTTGTTCGATCGCCCGCAGGATGGGCATAGAGTCGGAAGAAGTACAACCGGTACCGCCGCAGATCATGACGCTCTTGCGGGTAACGGAGGAGCCGCCGTTTTCTTGACGCTGGCCGACACGGGCGATCGTATTGTTTCTAATGCTTTCGAGTTCTTGAATAGACTTCATACGATTCCCCTCCTTATTGGTATTCCTTCAGAATTTTCGGCACATCGACGGCCGACACTTTGCCGTATACTTTGTCGCCGATGGTCAATACCGGAGCCAATCCGCAAGCGCCAAGACAGCGGGTCGCTTCAAGCGTAAACTTGCCGTCTTCCGTAGTCTTGTTGACTTCCACCTTCAGTTCCTTCGCGAAGGTGTCGACGATCGCTTGGGCGCCCTTGATGTAGCAAGCGGTACCCATACAGATACGGATGATGTGTTCGCCCTTCGGCTCCAGCGAGAAGAAGTGATAGAACGAAGCCACGCCGTAAATCTCGGACAGCGGAACATTCAGCCCTTCGGATACGAGCAGCAGCACGTCCTCCGGCAGGAAGCCGTACAGATCCTGAACCTCGTGGAGCACCGGAATCAAAGCGCCTTTCATAGGTGCGAAGGTTTCAATAGCGTGTTTGACCTTCTCTAACCGTTCGTCGGCAACTGCATTACCGCCGCAACAGCATTTTTCTCCCATAAGTTGATCCTCCTAAGCGTTTTGCCGTAGGCAAAACAAATATTCAGTAAGCAAGCTGGCAATCTATTGCAGTGAATTTCTTCACAACCTCGCGTATTAAACACTCGCGGGGCGTCATGTGACGAATTGGAGAACGACCCGCGAGTGTGAGGACAATCACAAATTCAGTGGTGCAAAGTCTGTAAGATAGTCAAAAGATTACAGCAGCGGATTTTCGTGCTTCGCCTTCAGACGTTGCCATCTGCGCTCGACTTCTTGCTCGAATTCCACCAGCAGCTCATCTTCCTTCAGCAAGTGCTTGGACTTGCCCATGGACTTCAGCCACTCGGTTACCGGAATACGGGAACCCTTCGCTTCCGGATCGTAGGTGATGTTCGTTACACCGTTCTCGATCTCATACAGCGGGAAGAAGCAGGAATCCACGGCGGTCTTCACGATCTTCTGGCCCAGACGGTCTTCTGTCTTCCAGTTCAGCGGACAGGTGATCAGAATCTTGCCATATACGCAGCCTACGTTCTGAGCATACCATTGGGCCTTAGCGGCCTTCTGGATCAGATCCAGCGGATACGCTTCGGAGCCGGTGAATACATAAGGAATGTTACAGGAAGCCATGATCTGCGGAGTATCTTTATGATGGTACCCTTTACCCTTCTGAGCCTTGCCCACACCGGAGGTGGAGGTCATGTGGCCCAGCGGAGTGGAATAGGACAGCTGGGAACCGGTGTTCATGTAACCCTCGTTGTCATACTCGAGCATAATCATTTTATGGTTCCGAAGAGCTGCGCCGATTGCTGCACCCATACCGATGTCCATACCGCCGTCGCCGGTAACCATGACGAAGGTCAGATCGTCGGATACGTTCACTTCACCGCGGCGCTTCATTTCGAGGAAAGCTTCGACCATACCGGCTACCGTCGCACCGCCGTTCTGGAACAGGTTGTGAACGAAGGATTGCTTATGGGAGGTATACGGATAGGAAGCGGAAATAACATATGCGCATCCGGTCTGGAACAATGCGACGATATCTCCCTCGATCCCCTTGAAGAACAGTTCAAGTGCCGGCAGTACGCCACAGCCCGGACATGCGCCGTGACCCGGTGCGAACCGCTTCGGCTTCTTGGTCAGGCTGCGAAGCGGAGGTACCTTCGCCTTCACTTTGCCGGTCTCTTCGTCCACGGTAACGGTGATCAAGCCGGTCTTGTAAGACTCGCCGTGCAGAGGCTCGATAACACGCTGCTCTGCGGCATGACCGTGGATACCCGGGGTATGGCCGTAGTAGTCGAACGGCTTCTCGGCGTAGCCTTTTTGGGCTGCGTCCACTGCGAGACGGAGGAATTCTTCCGCATCTTCGCTGTAGAAGTCCTTACCGCCGACACCGAAGATACGGCTCAGGATAACGGTCTTGTTGTCTTGGTCAACCTGCAGGGCGGAACGAACTTCATGAGTCAGGTTGCCGCCATGAGCGCCGTACGAATCGGCACGCTCGCCTACAAGAAGAGCTTTTACATTCTTCAATGCCTTGCGCAGGGCTTCGGCCGGGAACGGACGGATGACGTTCGGACGGATCAGACCGGCTTTGATGCCTTGGGCGCGCAGCTTGTCAACGGAATCCTTAGCTGCTTCGCCAGCGGAGTTCACGAGGAACAGCGCTACTTCAGCGTCTTCCATACGATACAGATCCAAGGTCGGATATTCGCGGCCGGACAGGGCGGCATATTCGGCTTGGAGCTTCTCGTACACTTCACCTGCATGGTACAGGGCTTCGGATTGCTGGTAGTTGTTGTTGATCAGGTCGTCCCCGTTCATGTGGGAGCCGACGGTGATCGGATTGCGCGGATCGCTGATGTTCGGGAAGTTGGTCGGACGCTCGCCGACGAACGACTGCACCACGTTGCGATCCTTGAAGTACTGAACCTTGCGCTTCTGGTGAGAGGTGAAGAAGCCGTCGTATGCGACGATAACCGGAAGGCGCACTTCGGAATGTTCGGCCAGCTTAAGAGCCATAATGTTCATATCATATACGGCCTGCGGTGTGGATGCGGTCAAGATCACCCAACCGGTGTTCAGGGCGTAGTACAAGTCGGAGTGGTCGCCGCGGATATCAAGCGGACCGCTGACGGCACGGCATACCAGGTTCAATACCATCGGGAAGCGGGTGCCGGATTGGGTCGGCAGCTGCTCCAGCATGTACAGCAAGCCTTGGGAGCTAGTGGCGTTCAGCACGCGTGCGCCTGCAACGGCTGCACCGTAGCAGATCCCTGCCGCGCCATGCTCGCCGTCTGCCGCTACCAGCTGGATGTTATGCTCGCCGCGGGTTTTCATTTGGTCCAGATATTGGGCCACTTCGGTGGAAGGGGTAATCGGGAAGTATCCCATCAGATGGTAGTCGATCTGAGCGGCTGCAGTAGCGGCCATCTCGTTGCCGGATTCGAAGGTTGTGACTTGCTCGGCGGAGTTAACCAGGTTCTTCTCAAGAATCGCCATTATTGAGCCCCTCCCAATACGAAATTAAATCTGGACGGAACACGGTGCGCCTCGGCATAGCCGACTTCTTCGCGAAGATCGGTCAGTGCGCCGGTCGGGCATGCGTCCACGCATTTCAGACAGCCCTTGCAATATTGGTAATCGATGCCCTTCAGAGTCATCTGCATGACACCGCGCTTGTTCGGTTCTTCTTCCCATACGAAGCACATGTCGCCGCAAACCACGTCGCACTGCGCACAGCTGATACACTTATCAGCATGGAATTCCGGGATGAAGCCTTGGCGGGAACCGCTCATGTCCTTCAGTACGGTGTTGGCTTGAGCATAGATTACGCCGCCCAGAGGCTGGCTCTCATATCCGAATACGGTAGTCGCGCGTTTGAATGCCTTGCCTTCAGCGCCTTGCGGTACCTCG
Organism: Oryzibacillus soli; assembly: GCF_051594765.1. Lineage (NCBI taxonomy): Bacteria > Bacillati > Bacillota > Bacilli > Caryophanales > Paenibacillaceae > Oryzibacillus > Oryzibacillus soli. The sequence goes on along the minus strand of NZ_JBPPGJ010000018.1, from coordinate 122,726 downwards.
TAAGTCTTGAACTTCACTTCCGCATAGCCGCGGTCGAACGTGCGGATGTTCGGCTCAACCAGATGCGGATATTTCTTGCCGAAGGTCTTGCGGATGGTGTTGCGCATATCTTCAGGATCAAGGAAGTCGCAAATGCGGTACAGAGCGCCCAACATCGAAGTATTGACCTTGGTTTTCTCTTCGACGGCGATGCCCATGGCGTCCACGACGGCAAGAGTACCGTACTCCAGCTTCAGATCGCGGCGGATATCGTCGAAATCGCGGGTGGAGTTGACGAGGACGATGCCGTCTGCCGGCAGGCCGCTGACAACATTGATCGTCTTGTACAGTTCTTCATGGAAAATGCCCACGACGTGCGGAACTTCTATCGGGCTATGGTCGCGGATTTCGACATCCGACTCGCAGAAGCGCACGAACGTCTTGATTGGAGAACCCTTTTTCTCGGAGCCGTAGGACGAGAAGTTGGCACCGTTCAGGCCCAGGCCGAGAACGCCGGATTCGGCAAGCATTTTGCCTGCGAGGTTGGCGCCGAGACCGCCGATGGATTCGAGACGGATCTCAAAAAAGCCCAATTCATTCTTCTTAGGTAAGGTAGACATCTGGTTCCCTCCTATTTATTAATAACAGCGGGCTAGCCTTCATTGAGGACGGATATGGTTGGGGGGCCGCCTACTGGTATTCGTATCTCCTGCCGCAACAATCAGAGTGATTCTCCTAGATGTTCGGGTTCGCACAAGGGGTCTGCCACATCTGGGAATCCCCTCCTGTTACACCAGTTGCGAAGGTCTGTATCAGAGGTTACTTACTCCCTCGTACAACCTTCACAAGCGCTTACATTCGGTTCATATCGACAGGAATCCTACACAAATCTTCCATAACATGCGTTTACAATCTCTATTATAAGAGCATGTAGTGAATCTTTTCACATAAGTTATGACAATCTGTTGAACTGCCCCAAAATCCTGTTACAATCGTGAAAAAACTATGGATTTAGAGAACCGTTCTCAGTTATAATTGAACACTCTATGAATCCAGAGAACCATTCTCAGTGGAACCGCTTGCATAAAGTGGTATAACCCGGCCAGCGGCCAGGTTTTATTCCAGTACATATACGTCTCCCCTCCGGGCAAGCCGGACATGCTCCGGAAGCGGGTAAGGCTCCCTCAGGTCTACACCGTGCGACATGTGGGTGAACCGGACCGCATCCGGCCGAACCTCACTTATCAGCTCCAGCGCTTCCTCCATATCATAGACCGAGCGCGTGTGGAAGTCTGCTTCCTCCTTGTAGAAGCTGGTGCCCAGAATCAGCAGCCGCAGGTTCGTAAGATAGGCCTTCTCCCGCTCCGACATATTAATGGAGTCCGGGCAATAGACCCATGCGGTTTCTTTCCGCTCCAGCCGGTACCCGTAGGAGAAGCCATTCTTCCCGTGGCATACGCGAAATGGAAGCACCCTCCACCCTTCCCACTCCGTTCCACCGTCTGTCGGGGTAAGCCTTAGCTGGCTCTCCACCCAAGGAAACTGCTTGCGGATGGTCTCCAGCACTTCCTCCGGCGCCAGCACACGAACCTTGACGGAGGTCCATCTGCAGCAATCCGCCAATTCCGGCAAGCCTCCAATGTGGTCATAATGGGCATGAGTGATCAGCACGTCCCCGATGGAACGCCGTCCCTCCGCCTCCATCTGCCCCCGCCAATCCGGCCCGCAGTCCACCCATAGCTCCGAGCTCCCGCTCCCGATCAGGATGGAGGAACGGAGCCTTCTATTAATACCGGTTGAGCGGGCTTCCTCACATATGCCGCACCCGCAATAGACGCGGGGCACTCCCATGGAATCTCCGGTACCCAGTACCCGGATCTGAATCTTTTGGTTCATGGCGTATTCTTATCCTCCGGCTCAGTAGTCCCTTCCTCCATTAGGATTCCATACCGAGCGCCGGATTCCTCTTCATCCCGGGAATAATCACCTGCTCCATGAGGGTTCGGGGATCCCGCCAGCGGTTGACGGACGGATCCGATACGGCCACCGCCACCGAATCCAATTCGGGAAGCAGCATTATGAAATTCCCTCCATGTCCCCAAGCATAGACTGCCCGCACTCCCGCCACAGGCTTGATCCACCATTGATACCCATATTGACCGAAGCCAGGCAGACCCTCCGAACGAGGATTATGGGATTCCCGTATCCAAGGTTCTGGCAGGACCGACTCCTTCCCCCATCTCCCGCCGTTCAGGATGAGCTGTCCGAACCGGAGCAGATCCCTGCTCTTCATCTTGAGAAAAACATGTCCCGCCGTGTTCCCCTGCGGATCCTCCGCCCATTCATACCCCTCGATGCCGATGGGATCGAATAATCGCTCCTTCAGGTATATAGAGGTCGGCTTCCCGGTTACGCGGGTCATCAGGCAGGATAGCAGATGGGAATCCGGACTCCGGTACAAGAAACGTCCTCTCATCTCCGGATCCACCGGAAGCCTAAGAATGAAACGGAGCCAGTCCTTGCTCTTGTGCCATCTCCCGAGATATGCCTCACCCAACTTATTGCCCGTCTTCCAATAAAGGCCGCTCGTCATGGACAAGAGCTCGAATAGGGTCAGATCCGAAACGCTGGAGCCGGACGCGGCTGCATCCTCGGCCAGGTACTCCCCGACCCGGCAGGCCGTCCCCTCCAGGAGTCCATCATTTATTGCCATGCCTACGGCCGCGCCGGTAAAGCTCTTCGTCACCGACCGGACATCCATCAGGGTATTCCCGTCCGCCCCGTTATAATACCGCTCCATAACGAGACAGCCCTGAGCAGCCAGAAGGAAGCCCAGCAGCTTGGGAAGCTTCGAAGCCGCATAACGGTCGGTCCGCTCCTCCAGGTCACCGATCCAGCCCAGCTCCGAAGGATGCGTCCGTTCCCAATCCAGACCTCTGTCGGAGTCAGAAACGCTAATCATGCTCCTCCGGCTTCCGGCCCGCAGCCTTCAGATAAGCGTCATACCGGTCATCCACTTCTTCGGCCATATTCCGGTATACGGCGGTTTCTTCCAAGATAGGATCCCGTTCGGTCCGAATACGAACGACATAGGGCGGCGACACCCGCCGTGCCGCTTCCTCCTCCGGATCCTTGGCCTCCATGTGCCCGAACTCAAGCTGCTCCGCCACCGCCTGCTCCAGGCTCTCCCCTGGAGTCGATCCTCCAACTGTATCTTTATCCATGCTGTCCCCCTCCTTGTACGCTGTCCAGGGCCGACTGAACCCGGGTGACTCCCTGAGACATGACGTATCCGCCTCCCAAAGCTCCCGCTACTCCGACGGTTTCCAGGATTTCGAGTGCGGTGGCTCCTTTGTGCAAGGCCTCGTTCACATGATAGAGCGTGCAGACTTCATTATTGGCGAACAGACTGATGCCCAGAGCAATCAGCTGCTTCTGCTTCTCATCGATCGCTCCACTCTTCATGCATTCTCCCGTAAAAGCATGATAGGCTTCCGTAATCCCCGGAAGCGCCTCGTTCATACGTCCTACCCCTAACTTGTAGGCACTGACTTTTTCCTCCATTACGGTGTTCATCTTGCAACCCTTCCTCCCTGTATTCGGTTCCCGCACCAGCTAGGGTTCCCCTACCCGCATCCCCGTATCCTGCACGTCCGGGCATGACGGGATACCCGCATTAGGGTATAATAGACAGGATCATACAGGAAAACGGGAGCTGGAACCCGCAACAGGAGGAAATCATGTATAAACTTGTAGCCTTGGATCTGGACGATACGCTGTTGAACGACGAGCTGGATATTACGGAAGGGACGCGCAACGCGATGACCGCCGCCATGGAGCGAGGCGTGGTAATTACCATCGCCACAGGCCGGATGTATGCCTCCGCCAAACAGGTCGCTGACCGTCTCGGTCTCGAGGTCCCGCTCATCACCTATCAGGGGGCGCTCGTTAAGCATGCAAAAGACGGCACCGTTCTCTATGAGAAGAACGTGCCGCCTGAGGTAGTCCGGTATGTATTCGAGTATGCCGCCGAACACGGCCTGCATCTGCAATCCTATCATAACGACCGGCTGCTGGCCAAGGAAGAAAACGAGCGACTCATCGCCTACAGCAAACTATCCAACATTCCCTATGACATCGAGCCGGACTTCGGCAAGCTTGCCGCCAAATCCACTCCAAAGCTGCTCATGATTGACGAGCCGGAGAAGCTGGACCGCCTCCTGGAGGAGTTGAAGAAAGCGTTCGGCGGCCAGGCCCATATTACCAAGTCCAAGCCCAACTTCCTGGAGATCATGCACCCGGAAGGAACCAAGGGCCATGCGCTCCGCCATCTGGCCGAGCATTACGGAATCCGGCAAGAGGAAACCATCGGAATCGGCGACAGCTGGAACGACAAGGAATTGGTGGTCGAAGCCGGACTCGGCGTAGCCATGGCCAATGCCGTCGAAGCGCTGAAGGAAGTGGCGGACTATATCACAACAAGCAATAACGAAGAAGGTGTCCGCCGGGTTATTGAGAAATTCATCTTGGATCCTCGTTAAGCCTTGCGCGGTATAGTCGCCGAGTTATAGTACCGGAGCCATTCTGCAAAATGGTACATCTTCAGGATATAATCCGCCGCGCAGACGGGCTCATAAAATTGGTCCGCTCTGGCTTGGATGGAGCATTCCATGTCCCAGGCCAGCTGATACAGCTTCTTCATGAACTCCTCGTCCGTCTTGGGCTTGTACAGATCTGTGCCATGCGAGATCTCCGCTTCGTCCAGAATCACACCCTTATAATACGGATGAATGTTAACGAAGGCTCCCCGGTCCTTATAGCAGAGGCCTGTATACTCGAACGGTAGCCAGAACAGATGGGTCTCCCGGTCCGGCAGCATTACCGTATAAGCCAAATTCACGTTCAGGGCAACCGGATAAGGATGATTCTGAATCCGGCCGCTTCGTATATGCTCCCACACCTGCTCTAAAAAACTCATAAGCACCATCCGATCAGTCATTCATGTTGGTCCATCGGTTCTTCTCTCTTTAGAATACGGTCTACCTTTGTCGGAATCAAGGGGAGGACCGGATATTTTGTTGAAACTCACAACACTCTTAGGAGGAATACGATGAAAGAACGCATCTTCCATACGATCGATGCCCACCGGTCACGATTCATCGAGACATCCCGGTATATCGGAGAGCATCCGGAGCTGGGCCATGAGGAATTCGAGGCTTATGCCCGATTAACCGCCTTGCTGGAAGAATTCGGCTTTACCGTGGAACGGGCGGTCCTGGACATTCCGACGGCCTTCATCGCCCGGTACATATCGTCCAAGCCGGGTCCGGTCATCGCCTTCATGGCCGAATTCGATGCCCTTCCCGAGATCGGTCATGCCTGCGGGCACCACCTGATCTGTTCCATGGCCATCGCCGCAGCAGTTGGTTTGAAGGCGGTGGCGGACGAGACGGGGGGTGAGATCCGCGTCTATGGTACCCCAGCGGAGGAAACCAAGGGCGCCAAAGTGCCCATGTCTGCCGAGGGTCTCTTCGACGACGTGGATGCGGCCCTGATGGCCCATCCGTACCATGCCTACGAGCATTCCGGCCAATCCTTGGCCATGGATGCCTTACAGTTTGAATTCTTCGGCAAGACCGCCCATGCGGCAGCCAACCCTTACGAAGGAATCAATGCCTTGGATGCCGTCCTGCAGCTCTTCAATTCGATCAATGCCCTTCGTCAGCAGCAGGAGAGCCATGTCCGTATCCACGGCATCATCACAGAAGGCGGAAGAGCCGCCAACGTCATCCCCGATTACGCGGTCGCCCAATTCTATGTCCGTTCCGCCAACCGTCCCCATACGGACCGGGTCGTACGCCAGGTGCTCCACTGCGCCGAAGGGGCCGCCCTGCAAACCGGCTGTAAGCTCAAGGTATGCAATTACGAGTATTCCTATGACGAATTGGCGACCAATGAGACGCTGTCCGGGATCTATACCCGTAACCTGACCGAGATGGGCATATCTGCGGATCAGATCGAGACGGGGAAGGATCACGGCTCACTGGATCTGGGGAATGTGTCCCGGCGCTGCCCCGCTATTCACCCTTATGTGAAAGTGATCGATGCCAAGCACTTGCTGCATACGGTAGAGTTCAGAGATATGGCTATGACCGGCCGAGCCTTCGAGGGAATGCTCTTCGGGGCCAAGGTACTCGCAGCCACCGCCTACGATGTGCTTACCGTTCCCGGCTTGAAGGATCGGATCCGGGAAGAATTCAACCGGACCGTGGGGCAGGCTTCTTCAGCGGCAGGCGAATGCGCCGGATGATGCCGTCGATACGCTTGTAGAGCGTCTCGTCGGCATGTTCCGAGAACAAGTGGTATTGGGGCCTCGTGTTGGCCTCGATCAGCCACAACTGCAAGTCCGCGTCGATCCCGATATCCAGGCCCAGCTCGGCCACCAGCGGGAACTTCTTATTCAGAGCCTCCGCGATTCGCAGCGAGAGGCTCTTCAGTCGTTCCTCCAGACCGGCCAGCTCCTCCTCCGACAATCCTTTGGCCCCTTCAAGCGCTTCGCGAAACCGGATGGCGGCACCCCCGCGGCAATGGTTGGTGACGATCTGCTCCTTCACGCCCCACTTCCCCATGGTGCCCATAAACTGCCACTCGCGGTCGGGCTTGAGCAGCAGCGTCCGGAAATCGATGGATCGCTCTTCCAAGGAAAGGAGATCGATACCCTGTTGGATGATGTAGGATTTGCCCTCTGCCAGCTTACGGACAAGCGGGTAGACAGCCGGTAGCGGAACGCGGAAGCGCTTCGTAGAGGTCTTCACAGTGACGTAATGGCCGGAACGCTCCAGCTTCATGATCCCTTTGCCTCCGCCCCCATACGAAGGCTTCACATATACGGCTGGGAACCTTCTAAGAAAGTCATGCAAGCTTCCTTCCTCCAACATTACGGTCTCCGGCAGATGGGCAGCCAGCTCCGGGTCGGTGACCAACGCCAGGTGCTTCTTCCACTTGCTCCAGGGATACTTCTGTCCTAACAGTCCCATAACGATTCCCTCCTACCCTCTAGTGATATTCCTTTCTTAGATACGATCGGCTATTGTCATTTTATGCTAGACCGGAGCGGAGCGTATGGGTGAATGTCCCTGTGCCGAGCTTCATGACCGGACTCCCATCCGGGAAAGCTACGGTTGGAGGTGAACGAACATGTCTGGACGCAATAACCACCCCGATAACGACGGACCTGCCGCCAGTCCCTCCCGGCTGGATCAATTCGGCGAGAAACAGGTGCAGATCGACAAAAAGGAACTGAAGCAATCCATCAGCTCCAAAACGTGCAAATAACTTGTCAAAAGAAAAGATCGCTCCCGTAGAGGAAGCGATCTTTTTGTTATAGGCTGAATCGCCGCTGCACTTACTTCCAGCTCCATCCGGTCAGCTCGGTAATGTGATCCACTTTCATCCGGTCCAACCATTCAGGCAGCTCCTTGATGATGGCGGGGCACACGTAAGGATCCGCAAAATTCGCGGTTCCGACCATCACGGCGCTGGCACCGGCCAAATAGAACTCGATGACGTCCTCTGCGCACATTATGCCGCCCATGCCGATGATGGGAATGCGAACCGCCTGACTGACCTGATAGATCATCCGGATCGCCACCGGCTTCACGGCAGGACCCGACAGCCCGCCGGTCTTATTGGCCAGCACGGGCTTCCTGGTTTTCCAGTCGATCCTCATGCCGAGCAGCGTATTGATCATGGTAATGCCGTCTGCGCCGGCTGCCTCCACGGCCCGGGCCATGGCGACGATATCCGTTACATTCGGCGAGAGCTTCACATACACCGGCACGGAAGACGCTTCCTTCACCCGCCGGGTCAGCTCCGCTGCAACTTCCGGATCGGTGCCGAAGGCGATTCCGCCGCATTTGACATTAGGACAGGAGATGTTCAGCTCCAACGCCTTCACATTGGGGGCCGAGGAGATCCTCTGCGCCACCTGCACGTATTCCTCCACCGTGGAGCCCGCTACGTTGGCGATGATCGGTACATCATAGCTTGCTAGCCAAGGCAGCTCCTTGTCCAGGATCCGCTCTACTCCCGGATTCTGCAGGCCGATGGCATTCAGCATGCCGGAAGGCGTCTCCGCCACCCGTGGAGTCGGATTGCCGTAACGTGCTTCTCCTGTTGCCGCCTTGATGGCGATGGCACCCAACAGCGATAAATCGTAATAGTCCGCGAATTCCTTGCCGAAGCCGAAGCAGCCGGAAGCAGGGATCACCGGATTCTTCAGGCTTAAGCCGGGCAGCTCCACGGACAGGCGGGGATTGGACAATTGATCCGTCTCATAGCGGTTCACAGAACCACCTCCCCAATCGGGAATACAGGTCCATCCGTACAAACCTTGCGGTAATCTTGGCCGGACGGGTCGTCCTGAACCTTGCATACGCAGGCATAACAGGCGCCGATCCCGCAGCCCATTCGTTCTTCTAGGGAAAGGAAGCCTTTGCGCCCCTTATACTTCTCATCCAGCGCCTTCAGCATGGGGGTAGGTCCACAAGCATACAAGACGTCGAAGGACAATCCGCGGCGTTCGATCACATCCGTGACGAAGCCCTGTTCTCCCTCCGAGCCGTCGACGGTAGCCACATAGGTCTCTCCCAGTTCCCGGAACCGGTCCGCATAGAATACGTCCGCCCCGCTGGCAAATCCCAATACGTGGATGGTCCGGACTCCGCGCTCCTTCAGCTGGCGTGAGAGATAATAGAGCGGCGGTACTCCGATGCCGCCTCCGACCAGCAGAGCCGTTCCTCCTTGCGGAGCCTCTGCTACCGGAAATCCATGGCCCAGCGGTCCCAGAACATCGATAAGCTCTCCTTCAGTCCTGCGGGACAGCCAGGAAGTCCCCTTGCCCTCCGCGCGGTAGATCATCGTAAACCGTTCCCGGTCCATATCCACATCGCATATGCTGATCGGACGCCTTAGGAGAGGCTCGCTGCCTTCACCCGTCTTAATGTGGACGAACCGTCCGGGCTCCTTCATTTCAGCGGCCAGACTGCCTTCCAGCACCAGCTCAAAGATATGACGAGCCAGACTTCGCTGGCTGACCACGCGCATCAGTTCCATTCCCATGCTTGTCCCCGCTTTCGTGTGCAGAATGTGCCCGCAGGCATATCCTTTTAATAATAGGTCTTCACCATGCGGACAGCCTATGACATGTCTCACAAGTCCCAATAAAACATTTCTTTAGTCTTACAAGATTACAGTCAGATTACAGCCGGTTTACATTTTCCGACGATCGTTGACGCCAATATTCCTATGCCCCATACTAAAAGTAAGGAACCAAACAGAAGGGACATAAGGAGGGAAAACCGATGGGAATGATCCTGACGCCTGAAGCTGCCCGCGAAATTGTAAGCGTTAACAGACTGGCGAAAAAGCCGCATACCCGTATTCATCTGCTATTGGCGATCCTGCTCTCTCTCCTCTTCACCGCTGCCATGGCCGTCGTCGGCTTCCATGCCTATGTCGCCTGGCTGTTGGGACGTCCCGTCATCGCACCACTCTCCTCCAATCCCATGGAAGCGATCGGCGTGCCCTACGAGGACGTACGGTTCCACAGCAGCAACAACCGGACCACCTTGGACGGCTGGTACCTGCCGTACGCCGGATCTGCCAAGACCATCGTTTTCTCCCACGGATACGGCGCCAACCGGGAGGAAAGCTGGGTGCCGATGTACGATCTGGCCAAGGCAGCCCATATGCAGAAGTATAATGTGCTGATGTTCGACTATGGCTTCGTCCATCCCGAGCAGGTGGTGACCGGCGGCGTGCAGGAGACCTACGAGCTATTGGGCGCCATCGACCTCGCCAAGCAGAAGGGAGCCTCCCAGGTCTTCGTATGGGGCTTCTCCATGGGAGCCGGCACGGCGCTCAATGCAGCCCTGCAGGGGGCAGACATCGCCGGTATGATCCTCGACAGCACCTTCGTGCTGTCCCCGGATACCCTCTACCATAACATTCGGGAGCACGCCGATCTTCCGCGCTTCCCTTCCCTGAACCTCATCCGTTTCTTCTTCCCGCTTATGAATGGCGTCAGCTTGAAGCAGGTCCCCTATGAGAAGATGACGGAGACTTCCTTCAACTTCCCGATCTTCCTGATTCACGGAAAGAAGGACGACAAAGCCCCCTTTCAGCTGGCGCAGGAGATCTTCGCCAACCAGCAGAACGAGCCGTTAAGCAAGCTGTGGCTGCTGCCCAACGGCCATCATGAGCTCATCTACAGCGTCTACAAGAAGGATTATCTGGGGAAGACCTTATCCTTCCTGGATACCGTCTCCGCTCTCGAGAAGCCCGCCATTGCCGCAGCTCCCTGATGACAATTAAAAGCGCATGAACCGGCCTCTTGGGCCTGGCTCATGCGCTTTACTTATGAGTTCGATTTGTCTTACGTGTGGGAAACCAGGATACCGCCTTCTCCAGCATACGTCCCGATTACCGGCCCCATCTCGGACAGAATGACCTCCTTGAAGGGATAGCGCTTCAGGATGGCCTCCATCACTTCCTTGGCCCGTTCCTCACAATTGCTGTGGGCGATAGCCAGGATCCGTTTCTCGAAGTCGTGGCCGGCTTCCCCGATCTTGTCGATCATCTTCCGAAGCGCGTTCTGCGTGCCGCGGACCTTCTCCACAACCTCAAGAGTGCCTTCTTCGCTGGCCTTCATCAAGAGCTTAATATTCAGGACAGATGCGATGGCTCCGCGGACCCGGTCCAGCCGGCCGCCTTTCACCACATTCTCCAGCGAATCCAGCACGAAATAGTTCCGGACCTCCGTTATGTTCCGCTTCAGCGTATGGAGCAGATCCTGCATCGAATGCCCTTCGCGGGCCATCTTCGCCGCCTTGTATACGAGCAGTCCGAGACCCAGGGAAGCATTCTTGCTGTCGATGACGTGAATGTTCCGACTCCCCGCCCCCTCCTCTTCGATCATCTCCTTGCCCATGACCGCGTGATGGTAGGTGCTGCTCAGTGCGGAGGAGACGGCGATGCAGAGAATATCCTCATGTTCCTCGGCCCGGTTGAAATGGTCGAAGAAATCATGCGGGGAAGGGCTGCTGGTTTTGGGCAGGTCCTTCTCTTCTTTCATCTTCCTATAGAAATGCCGTAGATCCATAGCCGAAGTGTATCGGTCGTTTTCGAAGTGGACGGACAAGGGCACCAAGATGATACCAAGCTGCTCCAAGATGTGCTTCGGCAAGTCCGCGCTGCCGTCTGAGAAAATTTTAATGGCCATGTGCCCGCTCATGTCTCCCTATCTGGAATTCTTCTTCAACACCTATTATATCGGATATAGGTTGTCTTGAGAAGGAAGCTCTGTTGGAATTGTTGAATGATGTCGACAATTTAGTTCAATAGAACGGCCACCTTCTCTTTTCCGTTGCTCAGCACAAAATCCACACCCCAGCATACGGCCGCCCAGCGCAGCTTCTTGTTCAGCTTCTTGGCCGAAGCAGCCAGCTCCATTCCCTCCAGCTCGATGACGACCAACCGTTCCTCGGGTATATGCCGGACGTCCTTGAGCTTCGTCTTCTGTTCATGGCTGCGGTCGAGCACATCTGCAATGCGGAGGATCGCCGTTATCGAATCAGCTGCCTTCCGATCCCCTTCTCCCGCCCCCTCCCACTCCAGCCGACGCTTCTTCCGGTGGTTCAAGGCTGCGTAAGCAACGGTACTTCGAAGCTCCGGCTCCCAGCCCTGGAGCAGCTCATCCGTCAGGATCAGATAGCAGCTGTGCCGGTGGTGATGCTTCTCACCCACGTAATGGCCGATATCATGCAGATAAGCGGCCAGCTTCAAGCCCACGCGGTGCGATTCCTCCAGTCCGTGAAGGGACTTCAGCTTCAGGAACAAGCCATCCGCCAGCCCTGCGACATGCCGGACATGGGGACCGTCCGTTCTGTATTTGTCCATCATCAACTCCGCTGTACGGATCTCCTCCAACCCACTCAACCCGCCTTTTCTCTTCAACATGGACCCGAGTTTTCGGATCAGCTCTTATCCTCGTAGAAAACATGCCGGGCGTGAAGCCTCCCGTCCGGACCGGTCTCCAGCACCCCGTAAGAATATAGGGGCTGCCTTCTCTTGTCCGTCGGCGATCCGGGATTGAACAGCAGCACGCCGTCTCTCTCCTCCTGATAAGGGACATGCGAATGACCGAACAGGATGGCGTCCACCGCTTCGCCTGCGAAGGCTTGATAGGCCCGCTGCTCCGTCGTCCTCCCCGGCCCCGTGTCCCCGTGAATCAAGCCGATCATATGGCTCCCGGCACGGATCAGCTTCTGCAGGCCGAAGCGCCGCACGATCTCTTCGCCGTCGTTATTCCCGGCCACGCCGTCCACCGGCGCCCATTCCTCCAAGAGGTCCGCCACCTCCGGGGCGAGCCAGTCGCCGGCATGCAGAATGAGATCTGCCCCATCTAAGCCCTGCAGCAGCGCCTTCGGCAGGTAGATCCGATTCTTCGTCATATGTGTGTCCGACAGGACCACAATCTTCATGTGCGTCCACCGCCTCTGGCAATATGTTCCCCTATTACCGCTCTTTCAATCATGTGCCCAGCACCTTCCGGCCCCGCGGCTGCGTCCCCTGCCCATCGGGCTCCAAGGTCACCCCGACCGCTTCGAACGGCGGATCATCCTTCTGCACGCGGTAGATCAGCACCCCTTCGCCCTGATCGTTCACGATCAAGGTGCCTCCGTTGTGCCGGACGCCTTGATGGATGAGCCATACTTGGTAGGCCTCCGTCCCTTGGGTAGGCGATAGACCGTGCAGCGAGACCACAACCTCCTCCACATCATCCTTGCGGGTATGCCAGACCGTCCCGCCGCAGTTGGGCTTGGCGGTGTCCGTAGAACGCAGGGATAAGGTCCGGAGCACCTGCGCAGGCTCCGGCTTCACGACCGACAGCCCGTTGGTTCCCCCGGGGGCGGGACCGAACGGCAGCACAGGGGAGGTCAAGAAGAGCGCCAACACGATGCAAACTGCTGCGGTGGCGAGGAATGCCGATCTCCAGCCCCTTCCAGCCGTCTCGCGGGCCGGTTTCGGCCTAAGCGGCCGCATAGGAGGCGACTCTACAAAAATTCGGCCCATCACCTGATCCTTCAGATCGGCGGGGACTTCCACCTCATCCAGATCCAGAGGCATGATGCTCCATACCTCCTTCATCTCAACAAGCTCCTGCCGGCAGGAGGGACAGCACTCCAGATGCCGTTCGAACATCCGCTTCTCTTCCATAGAGCCCTCGTCCGACAGATAGTCCAGTAAAAGCTCACATGGATTCATCGGTTGGTTTGGCATGGGTCATCCCTCCTTTCGGTTCTTGCAGGTACTTGCGGAGCAGCTTCAGGGATTGATGCAGCCGGCTCTTGACGGTGCCAAGGGGCTCACCCGAGGACTGAGCTGCTTCACTCAGCGTATAGCCCTGCCAATACACCTGCTCAATCAGGCGAATCTGGCTGTCGGACAGCCTGGAATAAGCCTCGCGCAGTTCCTCCCGCACAAGGGTTCTCGACAGCACCTGCTCGGGCTCTTGGTCGGGCGATGCCGCCAGCTCCTCCCATGCTCCGATGTCCGCCGTCTCCGGGACGGCATGCCGGCGCTCCCTCCGGATGCAGTCCACCGTCAGATTGCGGACAATGGTCAGAAGCCAGCTGACAAACTGTCCTTTGGCGGGATCATAACCGCTCTTGGTGGTCCACAGACGGGTGAAGACCAGTTGGACGATATCCCTGGACATCTGTTCGTTCCGGGTCGCTTTTAGGGCAAAGGAATAGACCAATTTCACATACCGGTCATACAGCTCCTCCAGAGCCGGCCGGTGCTTCTCCATTACCTGCTTCATCAATTCTGCATCGGTCATGGCCTTCATTCGCTTCCCCTCTCTTTCCTTCATTTTCCTACAGGGGAAGCGGTTAACGCAACCGATTTGACACATTTTCGCCAAATATGGCACCTGAAATGCGGAATAACCCGCCGCCGGGTGGCTGAACGGGTTATACGGCAGGCTGCCTGCAGCGAGGCAGGTGACTTTTTACTTCACGATGATCTTGCCCTTCATGCTGCTCTTATGCGGTTCGCAAATGTATTCATATATGCCCGGCTTGTCGAAGGTTACCGTTTCCGACTGTCCCTTGGACAGCAGGGCGGTCCGGAAGGAGCCGTCCAGCGCCACAGCATTGTGGCGGGCACTGTCCATATTGGTGAACTTCACGGTGGAGCCTGCGGCTATGGTCAGCTCCGGAGCGGTGAACCGGAACCCGGACATATCGATGGAATACTCCTTCGGCTTGCTGCCTTCCAGAGACAAGGTATCGCCGTTCACCAGATACCACACATTGTTGACGGCTTGGCCTGACGTATCGCCGGGATGAAGATCCTTTACGTAATAGTACAGCGGCCAGCCCCGGAAGGTGGTCTGCTTCGTGCCGTCCGCGCGGACCAGAACACCAAAGTCCGATTTGGAGAGCTGCGCAGGAACCTTCAGCTTCTCCGAGAAGAAGACGGGCCAGTTCTGCAGACAAGTCCCCTGGCACGAATTCAGATCGGCCAGATCCTTCTTGAACAGGTAAAGAGCCATTCCGTTTTCGTCCGTCAGGAAAGTGCCTGTCCCTGCCTTATCGCCCCATTCCAGCCGGGGATACTTCAAGCGATCCAGCTTCCCGGCGGGCAGCTTCAACACCTCTGCCAAGGTCCCGGTTCCTTCCTTGGTCTTGGCTTCAAGGGAATCCACCAGGAAACTTGCTACATCGGCGTTGTGGAGCGCCTTGCCTTCCATGGCATGCACGACTCCAGCCTCCGCTGCCTTATGAAGCACCTGGGCATACTGGAAGTCCACATCCTGTTTATAGCCCAAGGCTTCCAAGAGGACTTTGGCCAGCTGCTCCGTGGTGATGCCGCCGTCCGGGTCGAAGACGCCGCCGCCGATGCCCTGCCAGCCCAAGTGTGGATTCGCCTTCAAGTATGCCATGACGGATTGTCCGCCTTCCCAAACGCCCGATGCATCTGCAAAGTTGTTCCTTCCCTGGAAGGCCAGAGCCTCCTGTTCCAGTCCCTTCAGCCGAAGATACAGGATGGCCGCTTGCAGCCGGGTGGTGGACTTGGCCAGATATTCCGCCGTTAGCCCGTTCCCTTCTCCCTTCAGGATGTTCAGCTCCAGTGCCAGATCCGCATCGGACACGACATCGGCTCCAGTGGCCGAAGATTCAGCTGCGCCTGCCGGAAGTGCTGCCCCCACTGTCATCATAACGGCCAGAAGACCGGCCGGGATGGTTTTGCTCCGCTTCAATTTCATATGTACATCGCCCCTTTTCTTATTTTTTTGCTGCCAGCCATACGGCCAAGGTCTCCGTTTCCGCTGCCGACAGCCTCTTTTCCTGTGCCGGCATCCGGCCGCCTCCCTTCAGAATCTGAGTGAGAATCTCATCCTTGGTCATATGTCCGCCGACCTTAGTCAGCTCGGGCCCCATCTTCCCTTCCAGATTCACGCCATGGCAGGCCATACAATTGTCTTTGTACAAGGCTTCCGCATCCTTCACAGCAGCGGTCGTTGCAGCCGCAGATGCGGTCGAAGCAGTGGCTGCAGGCTTAGCCGTGGCCGCTGCTGTCGCCGATGGCGATGCGGCGGGTGATGCAGCCGGTGCGGAGGAGACTGCCGCCGCGGTAGGGGCGGCACTGGCCGCAGCAACGGGGCTGGCCGACGGTGAAGCGCTGGCCGCTGCTGCCGGACTGGCGGAAGCAGCGGCCGACGGGACAGAAGAAGCCGAAGCGGCGGCTTCTGTGGCTGCCGGCGTATCTTTACCGCCGCAAGCTGACATCGTAAAGGCGAAGAGCGCCAAAGCGCCGAAGAGTGTCCACTTCCTGTTCCTCATCATCCACTTCTCCTTTAGGGGGAATATTGTGCTTCTGTCCTAGCTAACGCACCTGCCCGCCATAAGGTTTGAACATTCTGTGAACAAAATAAAAAGCTGCCGATTACTCGGCAGCCTCCAGCTGTTTACAAAACCTTGCTTAAGAATTCTTTGGTCCGCGGGTGCTTCGGATCCGTGAACACCTCGGAGGGCAAGCCTTCCTCCGCAATGCTCCCCTTATCCATGAAGATCAGCCGGCTGCCCACTTCGCGGGCAAAGCCCATCTCGTGGGTGACGACGACCATGGTCATGCCTTCCGCCGCCAGCCGCTTCATGACGTCCAATACTTCTCCGACCATCTCCGGATCAAGAGCGGAGGTGGGCTCGTCGAACAGCATGACGTCCGGCTGCATGGCCAGAGCTCGCGCGATGGCAATCCGCTGCTTCTGTCCGCCGGACAGCTGAGGCGGGAAGCTGTGCGCCTTATCCTCCAGGCCGACGATCCGAAGCAGGTCCATGGCGATCTTCTCCGCTTCCTCCTTGGACAGCTTCTTCAGCTTGCGGGGCGCCAGGGTGATGTTGTTCAGCACGGACAGATGCGGGAACAGGTTGAACTGCTGGAACACCATTCCCATCTTCTGCCTCAGCTTGTTGATGTCGGTTTTCCGATCCGTGATATTGATGCCCTCGAAGACGATCTCGCCGCCGCTTGGCATCTCCAGCAGATTCAGACAGCGCAGGAAAGTGCTCTTCCCCGAGCCGGAAGGACCGATGACGACGACGACCTCGCCTTTTTCGATATGAATGTTCACGTCCTTCAGAACGTGGTTCTTGCCGAAGCTCTTTTGTAACTGGTTGACCTTAATCACTGGTTTTCAGCTTCCTTTCCACCAAACCGAGCAGTTTGGACAGCGGGAATGTCAGGGTGAAGTAGATGGCGCCAGCTACAAGCAGCGGCTCGAATGCGATATACGTGGCTCCCCGGACCAGGTTGGCGTTGTACATCAGATCGGCCAGGCCGATGACCATGACCTGAGACGATTCCTTGATGATGACCACGAACTCATTGCCCAGGGTAGGAAGAACATTGCGGACCGCCTGCGGCAGGACGATGTAAGCCATCGCCATCCACTTGGGCATGCCGAGGGACCGGGCCGCCTCCATCTGTCCTTTGTCCACAGCCTGGATCCCGGAGCGGAAGATCTCCGCCACGTACGCCGCACTGTTAATGGACAAGGTCAGGACGCCGGCTGCAAAATCGCTCATGGCGAAGGTATTCTCCGGCAGTCCGACCTTGCCGCACAGCCATTCCAAGGCGACCGGCAAGCTGAAATAAATGATGAGCAGTTGAACCAGGAGCGGGGTGCCCCGGATCACTTCAATGTAAGCGGTGGCCAAGAACCGCAGTATCCGGCTGCCGGACAGCCGCATCAGCGACAGGAACATACCCGCGATGGTACCGAAGATTACGGTAAAGAACGCCAGTTTCACGGTCATGATCGTGCCGTGCACATAATTGCTTCCGTACTTGGTCATAAAGGAAAAGTCCAAGGATAAAAAGGCGGTTGTCATCATCTTCCTCCAAATCTTAGCAGCTTCCGGGTGAAACGCGAAAATAGCGGAAGTCTCCGCTATTTTCGGCCGTTCCCCTATGGTCTACAACCTTACTCCGCGCTCAGGGCGGATGCTTCTGTTACAAGCTTGTCGAGGGTCTTGTCACCCATCAGACGGTCCAAGGTCTTGTTGATCTGATCGACGAATTCCTTGTTGCCCTTCTTCACGGCAATAGCCGAGCCGGCTTTGTCCGCTTGAGGCTTCACGTTCGAGATGACCAGATCGGTGTTCTTCTTCACGTAGCCGGTTGCCACCGGGGACTCCATGAAGAGAGCGTCGACTTTCTTGCCCTTCAGCTGCATGACGAGGTCCGTGATCTTGCCGATGGACTTGATGGTGGCGCCTTCCGCCTGCTTCTTGGCCAGATCCTCTTGGATGGATGCGGTCTGTACGCCGACGGTGGCTTTCTTGATGTCATCCATGGACTTGAACTTGTCCTTATCCTCCGCACGGACCAGAATGATCTGCTCGGCATTGTAGTAAACCTTGGAGAAGTCCACGATCTTCTCGCGCTCCGCATTCGGTGTCATGCCGGAGATGACGAAGTCGACCTTGCCGGCGTCAAGAGCAGCCAGCAAACCGTCGAAGCCCATGTCCTTGATCTCCAGCTTCACGCCCATATCATTGGCGATGGTCTTGGCGATCTCAATGTCAAATCCTACAATAGTGTCCTTGCCGTCGATGTTCTTATGGAACTCGTAAGGCGCGTAGTCGGCGCTGGTGCCGATGACCAGCTTGCCGGCTTTCTTGACATCGGCCAGCTTGCCAGTGGCAGCGGCGCCGGGTGTTGCGGTTGCTGCTGCGGATACGGCGGCCGTAGGCGCTGCACCTTGCTTGGAGGAATCGTCTTGGTTCTTCTCGCCGCAAGCGGTGATGGAAGCCAGCAGCATAACTGCGGCCAGCAGGGTTGTCATCTTCTTCATGTTCGTTATGCACCTCTTTTGTATAATCATTCACTGTGACTTGTTTAGTATAAGAGACGCCGGATAAATTGACAATAGTTCAATTCGACACTATTGTGACGATATGAAGGGCTTGGCACCGTACAGGCTGCATTATCGACAGAAATTGACCGATTACAGAATAATTTGGTCCATATCCGTGTATATCCGGGAAAAAAGCTCCTCGTCATCTTCCCGAAGCCGTTTCATAAATCCGATATCCGTGGTGACGACCCGCACCGATCCGTCGGCAGCCTGTATATTGCGCATACAGGTCTTGATGACACCGAGCCGGGCGTCCGTCATGGCCTCCACCCCGTCGAAATGAAAGATGACCCGGAGCGGCTTCATGAAGAGAAACCCTTGAACAGCGGTCCGTACGGATTGGAGTCCCTCCTCCTGAATATGGGGAAGCAGGGATATGATGAAGACGCCGTTCTTGTTCTCTATGGAAAAAGCGGCGTTCTTGCCCTTGCCCGCTCCCGCAGCCGCAGCCGCTTCCGCTCCCTCCGGAACGGCGTCCGCCCGCAGGAGACCCGCCTCCTTCAAGACGTCATGGATCGTCTTCAGGATTTTTTCCATCGTGATGGGCTTCAGAATGTAATGTCTGGCCCCGCTCTGAATGGCCTCGAACACCATATTCCGCTGGTCCAGCGCGCTGATCATGATGACGTTGGCATCGGGGTAGGTGGCCAGAATCCTCTTCAGGGAGTCAATCCCGCTCATCACCGGCATGGTGATGTCCATGGTCACCAGGTCTGGACGGTGCTTGTCATATTCCTTATACCCTTCCATTCCGTTGGAAGCCTCCGCCACCACCTCGTGTCCGGCTTCCGTCAGAAGCGTCCGCAGATTGCGGCGCATTAAGATCGAATCATCCACTATCAAGATACGGGCCAATGTGATTCCTCCCTGATTCGGCGGGTCCTAAGTGAGCCGCCGTCTTTAACGTTTGGTCAATACGAAGCAGATCTTGGCCCCACCCTGGGGCGAGTCCATCCTGCAGGACCAGATCTGGGATTCCGCCATCTTCACGGAGGCCCCTTCGGTGCGGATCGTAATCGGCGGCTCCATAAGGATATAATCGGCCAGAGATCCGAACATGTTGAAGGAGTTGCCCAGGATAATATTGGAGGCCTCGGCCAGGCTGTCCTCCAGGTACCGGTCCTCCTCCTCCGAAGTTAAAGGCTCCAGTACCATATGGCGGGTCAGAACCCGGGAAAGCTGCCGGTCCATGGATAGGATGAACATGCCTTCCACAGCCCCCTTCAGCGAGACGAAGGAGGTGACCTCCATCAGCACCAGCTTCTCTTCGGGATGGCTGCCGTACTCGTCTCCGCCGTCCAGCCGGACCGAGACATACCGCTCAAAGTAGTCCTTCGCCACCTGGAGCGAAGGCTGAAGCATGGCGGGGAACTCCGTTTCGGGCATGCCGGACAGGTCCTCGTAGGGAAGGATGAAGCGGAATTCCGTGCCCTCTCCGGGCTCGGTCCGCACCTCCACGCTTCCTCCCAGCCTCTCCGTCTCCACCTTCACGGCGGATAGTCCGATCCCGCGTCCCGACAGCTCGCTCACCTCGTCCCGGGTGGAGAATTCGTCCCGGAAGATCAGCGCGATCACCGACGGGTCATCCAGACGCTCCAGCTCCTCCGGGGTCAGGATGCCCTTGGATGCCGCCTTCCTCCGGATGGTATCGGGAAGGATGCCTCTTCCGTCATCGGAGATAGACAGCATCGCATGGGTGCCCTCCCGCGTAATCCGGCAGCGGATCGTCCCGAACTCCTCCTTGCCGGCGGCAAGCCGCTCATCCGCAGGTTCGATGGCGTGATCGACGATATTGCGGAAGACATGGATGAGGGATCGGCTGAAATCATAGTATCGTTCGTTATCCGCCAGAAAATCGTCCCCTTCCACTTCGAAGGGATGGACGTATTTCTCCAGCCGTTCCGACAAGCTCTCCACATAATCCGGATAGCTCTTCAAGAGCTCCTTGAACGGCTTGTACCGGAGCTTGCGCAGGTCAGGCAGCAGCAGCTTGCACTCGTTGGGGGCCAGAAGAGCGATCATCTTCTTCTCGATGTCCACGATCTTGGACTTGTCGATCAAGAGCAGATCCTGCTGGTGGAAGAAGCTGTCGCCCAGCACGGAGCGCAGAACCTCGAAATCCTGATCCAGCCATTCCGTAAACCGGAAGGATCCGACCAGCTCCTCAAGCTGAATGGCCCCGCCGTCATCAATGCACTTGATGGCCTCCGTCAGGACAGATTCCGCTTCATGCAGATGCTCGGTTACGTGGGTTAAGCCGAACTGGGAAAAGTTGCCCTTGTACGTATGGAGATCGCGGTACAGCCGGAGCAGCAGCACCTTCGGTTCCTCACTTCCGGATACGAACTCGCGCAGCTCGGATTCCACGAACGACTTGTAATCGCGGACGCAATCGATGAAGTCCCCGTATTGGACGATGACCTTGACCACCATCTTAAGAACGTTCCGCTCGGCGTCCATCTGAATCTCCATCTGACGCTTATCGGTGATATCGGTCAGGATCGCCATCATGGCAGACCCCTGCCCGCTTCCGGCAGGGATCATTTTGTACCCGATGCTGATGTGACGCCCCTCCACCGTAATCTCCTGGGCCATCAGGCTGATATAGATCTCGCGCCGGTAGGGATCCGGCTCCAGGAAGATCTTCGCCAGAAGGCTCTCCAGGAAAGCGATCTGCTCCGGGTCGTCCCTCCCGATCAGTCGGGCGATGGAGCTCTGGCCGATACCGGCGCCGAAGATGTGCTCGCACTCTTGGCTGTATTCCTCATCCACCAGAAGATCCGATCCGAAGGTCAGGAACCCTTGGCCCGCATGGTCCAGCAGATTGCGGATCGCCCGCTCCCGGATAATCAGCCGGTCCTGGGCCTCCTGCAGCAGACGTTTGGATTCGATCAGCTCCTCATTCTGCGCTTCCAGCTCCTCGTTCTGCTCCTCCACCGTGTTCTTCTGATGATGCAGCCGTTCGTTGTATTCCTTCATCTTCTGCATGATCAGGTTCGTGGAATCCGCCAGCTCCTCCACCTCGCGGAACGGCTTCACCAGCTCGATCTGGGTGTTCATCGTCGTCTCAAAATCCTCCTGGGCGATGGCCTTCACCCGGGAATTCAACTGCTCCAGCGGCTGCATCACCCGCCGGCTGATCAGCTTGCTGATCAGATGGGTGATGAACAAGGTGATGAACACCACCAGGAGGAAGACGGCGGTCACACTGATCAGAATGCTGAAGACCAGCTGCGGAGCGATCATGGCCGTGACCGATCCCACCTCTTCCCCTTCCTTGTTGACGAGAGGATAGGAGGAGGCCACGGCATAATAATCGATCAGCCGGTTGGATTCCATCCCGAACCATTCCGACAGCCGGTCGCGGTTGTTATAGACGGTCTTGTCATCCAGCTTGACCTCCAGCAGCACAAAGTCGATGGCCAACGGCATCCGGAGGTTGTGGCTGCGGGACGGCCGGTCCTCTCCTCCGGGGTGCGGGACACCCACCTTGAACTCGCTCGGCAGATAGGTCTGCAGCTCCGCAGTCCGGTTCATCTGCTGGACCCACATTTGTCCCGCTTGGGAGTCCGGATTGAAGTCCTTCAGATCCTCGATGCCCTGCTCCAGCACGAAGGCGCGGGAGCTCATCTGCTCCGCAATGGTATGGCCGATGAAGCCGGATCCGAAGCCGGCCGCCGGACGGAAGATCAGGGCGAAGAAGAACAGGATGATCAGCGTAAAGATCATGATGTTGATGAAGGAGGAGGAGTAAATCGTTCTGCGTATGCGATTGCGTAGAGTTCTCCGATTCCGCTTCTTAGGAGCCGGAGATGCCATCAAGGGTGCTTCAGTCATCATCGGAGCCTCCACCTTCTTTCGGTTGATTATGGGACGCTGCGCCACAGCCGGCCGCAGCTTCTATCGACCCGGCAGCTTGGCAGGCTTCCAGGTTGCGGCGCGCCGGCAGGTCCTCCGGATGCTCAAGAGAGAGCCTGCTGAACCGAAGGCCGGCCTCCGCCGTGTTTCCGTCCGCATACAGACGGACCGCCTCTTCGAAGGCTACCCGGGAAGCCGCCTTCACCTTCCTCAACTCCGGAGAATCGGCTTGGTACACCTCGAACAGATTCACACTTCGGGTCTTCCCCTTCACGCGGATGCGGTCGATCCACCGGATGCCGTAATCCTCCGGCTTCTGAAGCGTCCGGTAGGTATCCTCGCTGATCAGGATGGAGGTGCCGTACAGCTTGTTCAGGTCCTCCAGACGGGAGGCCACATTGACCACATCGCTGATGACCGTGCCCTCCATCCGGTTCGGGCCTCCGACGATACCCAGCATCAGTCTGCCGGTATTCAAGCCGATGCCGGTCTTGATGGGGGCCAGCCCGCGGGAGAGGCGGCTGCGGTTAAAGCCCTCCAACCGTTCCATCATTCCGATGGCGGCGTCAAGGGCGGCGTCCGTATCCTGATGGAACAAGGCCATAATGCCGTCGCCGATATATTTGTCGATAAACCCGCCGTGAGATTGGATCACCGGCTCCATCTCCGCGAAATAATCGTTCAGAAAGTGAAAATTCGCCTCCGGCTGAATCTGCTCCGATAGGGTGGTGAACGACCGGATGTCAACGAACATGACCGTCATTCGTGTCTCCACATGGTCGCCGAGCCGAACCTCTGTAATGCTCCGCTTCCGGAGGAAGCTCAAGAACTCCTTCGGCACGAACCGCTCATAGGCTCTCGTCAGCTCCGCCTGGCGCAGCTTGGCAAGACGCTCCTCCTCGAAGCCCTTCTCCAGACTGTCCACGTTGTGCAGCATCATGCGGTTGATGCGGAGCACCTCCCGGGCTGCTTCGGCTATGGCAGGCTCCGCTTCCGCGAACTCCTCCTCGGAGAGGGTGTCCATGATGAAGCCCTCCGACATATCCTCCAGATTGGAGCGGAAATGCAGCATCGGCTCCTCGATCCGAATCCGGAGCAGGCGGTCCAGCCTCCGGACGTATGTATAGAGCACGGCCATCAAGCCGATACAGGCCGCCACGGTCCCTAAGGACGGGGAGAATCCCAGGATGAGGAGCACACAAGCTCCTCCAGGCAGCAGGAGACCGTATAAACTGCCCCTTCGGACCCTCTCTCTTATCGGATAGGTAGCCTTCATGCTCGGCCGGTCTCCTTCAGGGGAACATCAGGGAAGTGACGTCGGATCCTCTCCCCCAGTACCGTATGGTCCGCCGATAACGATGCCAAGCCGCCGGCTGATCGGATCTGCCCGATCATGGTCCGCAAGCTCTCCCAATCCCCTTCCTGCAGATCCTCCAGACCGCGCAAGGCAAACTCCACGGACAACGGCCGGATAAATAGGAGGCCTTGCAGGGCTTGTCCGGCCTGAGGAAGATGAATTCCGGCTGCAGGTCCGGGGATATTCATCACGAAGATCCCCTCCCGGTTCTCCACCGTAAAACCTCCCGACGGCGGCTGGGATAACGTCTTATCCTCTCCCGTCGGACCGGAACGGGCACCGGTATCCGAAGATTCCGGACCGGCCGGGTCCCTGCCGCTGTTCTTCAGAACCTGGGTGACGGCCTGGAGGAGCTTCTCGGCCGTAATGGGCTTGATCATGTAATGCTTGGCTCCGTTCTCCATGGCTTCGAACAGCATGTTTCTCTGGTCGAATGCACTGATGACGATAATACGGGCCTCCGGATCCTCTTGGCGGATCGCCTTCACCGCATCGATGCCGTTCATTACCGGCATGGTGATGTCCATGGTTACGAGGTCGGGCCGATTCACCCGGTACAAGCGCCTCGCTTCCTCGCCGTTGGAGGCTTCGGCTACCACCTCGTAGCCTTCCCGGGACAGGATCAGCCGTAAGTTTTTGCGCATGACGGATGAATCATCCACAATTAAGATCCGCTTCATGGTGTCCTCCTTGATGTCTCACATTGTAGGTCTATTGTACCTCTTATCCGTTGCGTCGGACAATCGGGAAATGCCGGATTATAGGATTTTTCGTCGAAAACAAACAAAAATCGCCCGATATTGGGCGATCTTCTGCGATAGCTTCTGATTCGGCTCATCCGCGGCGGATGACGCCGCTTATGGAGTACCGGCTAACGGGTGTTAGGTCCATGGACCCGCTGATATTAAGGGATGGGATATTTGACTTCCGCATGGTTCCGAATGATGAGGGCCTCCCGGATCACCTGTCCCGTTTCCTTGTTGACCGTTCGTTTCCAGATCTCGTTCTCCCGGAAATTCTTATCGCCGTCCCGGTAGAATCGGTGGTTCCGCTCCTCGATATGATAGGCCTCGGGCAGGTCGTGATCGCAATATACGACTCCCTTCAGATGCTCGCCCGTCAGCCGGAGCTTGAATTGAAACGTATGCGGCGTCGGATTGAAGAACCTGAGATCGATGTAGTTGTAGAATACACTGGCTCCGCTTCCGAACGGAAGAACCCTCCGGTCATCCGGGAAGGGGTCGAAGCTGTGATGATGCCGTTCTCTGATCTCCAGCGGCGTATGGAGGGCCAGCCAGAACAAGAGATTCGCCAGCTGGCACAAGCCGCCTCCGATGCCGGTCTTGACCTCTCCTTGGGAGAGCAGAAGTCCCTCTAGATACCCTTTGTCGGCTGTCGTCCTGCCAATCAGGTGCCAGAAGGAGAAGGTTTCGCCCGGTCGGATGACGATGCCCTCCATGGTCCCGATGGCCAGCCCCAGGTTCACGATCTTATTCTCCTGCAGCATGGGATCCGTGGAGCCCAGCTTCCTGCGAAGCAAGGATTGATGCCGTTTCACCGTATAGGGCAGAGACTCGGAGGATCGTTGGGAGGCATACTTCTCGAAGCGGTTCATGAAGCTCCTGACCAACCGAAGCTGCATGATTCGAGCCTGATAGACAAAGGGTGCTGCGGTATAGAGCTTGCGTATGGACCGATGAATGGGGGAAGCACCTCCATAATTGGGATACACTTCCATCATATCATGCCATACCGTACCGGCGGCCCCCCAATTGCAAAAAGACTGTGAAGATCGGCCGCAGCCGGACCACACAGTCCCGATCGGTTCAAGGCTATCCGTATATCTCGTGTAAGGCCTCATCCAGCTCCGGATATTCGAACCGGAAGCCCAATTCCAACAGCTTCCGCGGCACCACATGCTGCCCCTTCAAGAGCAGGTCCGACAGCTCGCCGAAGATCAGCCTCATGGCCATGGAGGGTACCGGCAGCCAATGGGGACGATGCAGCACCTTGGCCAGTATCCGGCCCATCTCGTCGTTGGTCACCGGATTCGGCGCAGTTGCGTTGACCGGTCCGGAGACTCGGTCATTCTCGATGGCGAAAATCAACAGATTCACCATGTCCCGGATATGAATCCAGGAGATCCACTGCTTGCCGCTGCCAACCCTTCCCCCGATCCCAAGCTTGTAGGGGAGTGCCATCGGAGGCAATGCGCCGCCGTCTCCGCTTAAGACGAGTCCGACTCGGATTTTAACCAGCCGTACTCCTTGAATCTGGTCTGCAGCCTGCTCCCACTTCTCGACCACCGAGGACAAAAAATCCGAGGGTGCTCCGCTATCCCGTTCATCGAACACCGCACTTTCCGAGGTTCCGTAAATATTCATTCCGGAACCGTTGACCACCACATCGGGCTTGGTCTTCATCTTCTCAACCCATCGGGCCACCCGTTCGGCCGCCTCCACCCTGGAATCCAGAATCCGCCTTTTGGCAGCGTCCGTCCATCTTTGATTGATGGT
This sequence comes from Oryzibacillus soli, assembly GCF_051594765.1. Classification (NCBI taxonomy): domain Bacteria; kingdom Bacillati; phylum Bacillota; class Bacilli; order Caryophanales; family Paenibacillaceae; genus Oryzibacillus; species Oryzibacillus soli. The sequence goes on along the minus strand of NZ_JBPPGJ010000018.1, from coordinate 96,526 downwards.
TTCTCCAGCCAGATTGACGATGGCCTGCCAGCCTCCGCCGGCATCCGGGTTCTCCTCCAACTGTGCCCAGGTAAGAAGCTCCGTCCCCTCCACCTGCTTGGAAGCGGAACGGGATACAACGGCAACCCGGTGCCCCCTATTAAGCAGCTCCCGAGCCAGATGCCGGCCGATAAAGCCGGTTCCGCCTGTAATTGCGATCTTCAACCGGAACGCCTCCTTCCTGCTTGACTTAACCTCGATGGTAGCATAAACCGAAGGCAGAAGAAAATGATCCTATTCCGATGAAAAAACCGGCATCCCCTTCGGGTGCCGGTTTCCTATTTCAATGCGTGGACGTGGACAGCTGCTTCGAGGAGACGAACCCTGGACTGAAGATGGAAACCTCCACCCTTCTGTTCTGGGCCCTACCCTCCGACGTGTCATTGGTAGCGATAGGATGGAACTCGCCAAAGCCGGTGGAACTGAAGCGCTGCTGATTCACCTTGGGGTTGCGGAACAGCTCCTTCATGAAGTTCAGAGACCGGGCGGAGCTTAAATCCCAGTTCGACTCGAAGGTCTTGGAGGTGATCGGGATGTTGTCCGTGTGACCGGACACCGTCACCTGATAATCCGGGTAGCTGACCAGGATGTCCGAGATGGCACCCGCCAGCACCTTCGCCTCCGGCTTGACCGTTGCGCTACCGGACGCATACAGCGCCTGGTCGCGGATCGTGATCATCACGTAATGCTCCCCCAAGGTGGTGTCCAGCTGAGTGTCCAGCCCATTGGTGTTAATGTATTGGTCCAGCTTCTCCTTCAGGGTTTCCAGGTTCTCCCGTTCCTGCTTCGCCTGCTCCGACATCTCCTGCTCCGATTGGGCTTCTTGATTCTGCAGGGCCTGGGCCAGCTGCTGGGCGATGGCTTCCGCCGTAATGTTATCGGTGCCCGCTGCATTCCGTTCGGCCCCTTGGGAATCCTCCCGGGTCTTCCGCTTGGAATCCGGGTCAGCGTCCTTGGTCGGCTCCTTCACGCCGAAGAACTCGAAGAAGCCCTTACCGCCGTTGAAGGCTCCGTGCATGGCATTGGAAAGCTGCTCCAGCTTCTTCTGGTCCACTTGGCTGGTAGCGAACAAGACGATGAATAAGGCAAGCAGAAGCGTCAGCAAGTCTGCATAGGGGATTAGCCAGGACTCGTCCACATGCTCCTCATGGTGTTCATGCTTTTGCTTCTTTGCCACCCGCTGCACCCTCCTTGGCTTCCAGATTGCGTTGGCTCGAAGGCAGGAAGACCAGCAGCTTCTGGCGGATGGAGTTGGCGGAGCCGCCCAGACCGAAGGTGATGAGACCTTCCACCATCATCAGCTTGATCTCCACCTCTTCCTTGGACAACCGCTTCAGCTTGTTGGCAATGGGATGCCACAGCACATATCCGGAGAAAATCCCAAACAGCGTCGCGATGAACGCCGCCGCGATGGAGTGGCCCAGCTTTTCAATATCGTTCAGGTTGCCCAAGGCTGCGATCAGACCGACAACCGCACCAAGCACGCCCAGCGTCGGTGCATATGTACCTGCTTGCGAGAAGATCTGCGCACCAACCCGGTGCCGCTCCTCCATCGCATGGATATCCTCCAGCATGACGTCCCGGACAAATTCGCTATCACTTCCATCGATCAGCATCTTCATGCCGTTCTTCAGGAACGGATCCTCGACGCTCTCCGCTGTAACCTCCAGGGCCAGGAGGCCTTCACGGCGGGCAATGGTTCCCCACTCGACGAATTTCTCGATCAGTTCCTGCTTCTCCATCCGCTTCTGGTGCTTGAAGATCAGCTTGAACAGAGTGGGCATCTTCTTGATGTCCGCCATCGGGAACGCCATACACAAGGCGGCAAAGGTTCCCAAGAAGATGATCAGATAGGCGGCAGGGTTATACAGGGCCGCCAGGTTCGCACCCTTCATCACCATCCCCAGACCGACTGCGATGACTGCGCTGACTAGACCGATAAGTGTTGACTTTTCCATCGTTCCAACTCCCACATCTTTTTCTTTTTCTTCTCTCTATATCGGATGAGAGGACGAATTTGTTGATACTAAATGTCGAATGATGTAAGTGAATATTATGCCAATAGTACCATATCAACCCACGGTCAGGGAAGCAGCAGCTTTCGTTTTGGCAATTTCCAATGATAAAAAATGGATAACATTCGCATTATGACCACAACGACGAATAATACACCCAATCTCATAGGTCCATGAACCCATCCGGTCCAGATCATAAATCCGGCGGCGATAGCCCAAACGGCATAGATCTCCTCCCGAAGAACTAAGGGCTTGCGGCCCGCCAGCACGTCGCGAAGCATCCCTCCGCCGATACCCGTCAGCATCGCGGCTACGATAATGGCGCTCATAGGCAGTCCGTTCTTCTGTGCGTACAGCGCCCCCTGGATGGAAAAGGCGGATAAGCCGATGGCATCAAAAAAAGACTCCCATGTCTTCCAGCGCATGATCCAGCGCGGCGGCAAGAAGAAGACAAAAGTGGTGGCGATCAAGGCAATGCGAAAATATAGGCCCTGCTCCCACAAGGTGGTGACCGGTTCGCCGATCAACAAATTCCGGATGGCTCCCCCGCCGAAGGCCGTAACGAGTCCCAGAACGAAAACGCCCAAGATGTCATACTCTTCTTCCATCGCTACGATGGCGCCGCTGACCGCAAAAGCGATCGTGCCGATCAAGCTGAACAGCTCCCAATTCAATGCATTCCCGTCCTTTCGAGTTGATGTGGCGCGACCTTTGACGATGTATGTCGAATCCATTGTAACTGCAACGTTTCTATAGTATCATATTTAAAACCAATTTGTTCTACCTAAATTTAAGAATTTGACCTACAGGAGGCGGTTCTCGGTCATGAACGTCCATGAAGCCATCACGAAGCATTCCAGAAAGCAGCACGAGCATCTGCAAACCTTTCAGGAGCTTGACGACGAAAGGGAACGGCTGATTCAGGAAGCAGTGGACCGGTGTGTAAGAGGGGAGCCGTTCACGACGGAAGCCATCAACCGGGTTACCGCCCGGATCATCGAACATGCCAAGAACGGGATCTCTCCCCTGCGGCAGTTCGTCTCCGAAGAGATGATCCAAGACTATATCGCCCGGCTGCAGGAGAAGTAATCGTTACCAGCCGCCAACATAAGAAGCCCCCGTATGGCTCGAGTGTCTCACTCGCCATACGGGGGCTTCTTGCTTACCTAAGCAGAGCGCATCAATCTCCGTCGAGAAGATTGCCCAGCCCGCCCAGGATGCTGCCCTCTTCCTTACGTCCGGCTCCGCCCGCCGCCGAGGTGATGCGGTCTGCCAGCCGGCTGAACGGCAGGGATTGAACCCATACCTTGCCGGGTCCACGCAGGGTGGCGAAGAACAAGCCTTCCCCGCCGAAGAAGGCGGTCTTGATGCCTTTGACGAACTCGATGTTATAATCTACGTCCCGCGTCATTGCCACGAGGCATCCGGTGTCCAATCGGATCAGCTCGCCCGGCTGCAGGATTTTCTCATACACCATACCTCCAGCATGGACGAACGCCAGCCCGTCACCCTCCAACTTCTGCATGATGAAGCCCTCGCCACCGAAGAAGCCGGTCCCCAGCTTACGCTGGAACTCGATGCCGACGGAGACACCCTTGGCCGCGCACAGGAAAGAATCCTTCTGGCACACGATCTTGCCGCCCAACTCGGAGAGATCAAGCGGAATGATCTTGCCGGGATAAGGGGATGCGAAGGAAACGTGCTTCTTGCCGTATGCCCCATTGGTGAACACGGTCATGAAGAGGCTCTCCCCGGTCAGAAGCCGCTTGCCTGCTCCCAGCAGCTTGCCCATGAAGCCCTTGTTGTCGGAGCTTCCGTCTCCGAAGATGGTCTGCATCTGGATGCCGTCGTCCATCATCATGAAGCTGCCGGCTTCCGCCACGACGCTCTCCTGGGGATCAAGCTCAATCTGGACGAACTGCATCTCGCTGCCGATGATCTGATAATCGATTTCATGTGCGTTCATGTACGGGAACCCTCCGTTACGGCTGTTATGGTATGGTACAAAATGGAACTTCCTGATCAGTATACTATATTCCGGTCTTATGGGGAATCGATTGCTCGATCCGGGAAGCCAGAAGACTGATAGCGATCTCATTCTCCCCGCCCTCGGGAACGATCAGGTCCGCATAGCGCTTGGAAGGCTCAATGAAGGCCTCATGCATCGGCTTTACGGTATCCAGATATTGGGCGAATACCGATTCGATGCTCCGTCCCCGTTCCTTCAGATCCCGGGCGATCCGGCGCAGCACCCGGACGTCGGCATCCGTATCCACGAACACCTTGATGTCCATCTCCCCGCGAAGCGGTTCATCCGCCAGCAACAAGATTCCCTCCAGGATAACGACGGGCTTCGGCTCCAGCCGGACGGTCTCCTCCAGCCGGATATGCTCCGAGAACGAGTAGACCGGCACGTCTACGCCGACGCCGGATCGAAGCTGCCTCAGATGCTCCAGCAGAAGCCCGTTGTCGAAGGAATTCGGGTGATCGTAATTGACCGACGCCCGCTGTTCCAGCGTCAGATGGGGCTGGTGCTTATAATAGGAATCCTGTGAGATCAATGCCACGTGCTGCGAGCCGATCCGTTTGACGATACGGTGCGCGACGGTTGTTTTGCCGGAGCCGGTGCCCCCGGCGATGCCGATGACAAGCATGGTCGTCCTCCCTGTTCCATCCATTCATAGGTGTAGTTTCTTGTAGTAGAAGTATAATTCATCCGCCCCGCCGATGCGGTAGCGCAGCTCCAGCGGCCCGCCATCCCGGACGAAGCCGGCGCAGGGGACGGACCGGATCTGCCAGGACCGGACCAGGCCGGGTGCCAGATTCACGTTGCAGGAGTAGAATGCGAGGCCGGGAAGCAGCAGCTCCACGGCTTCCAGCATTCTCGCCGTCAGCTTGCAGGTCCCGCAGGTCGGCGTGTGAAAGAAGACGGCGAAGACTTCTCCCCGCCTCGCCGCGGCCTCGACTTCCACACCGGTAAGCTCCCGCATGCCCATTCCGCCCCCCTACTGCGTCAGCTGAAGACCATGTCTCTTTCCCTCGGAGTCAGGCGGCGCCCGTTGATGTCGAGGACAATCCGGCCGCCGTTCAAGCCCCAGATCCGGCTGGCATACCGTTCCGCCAGATCCAGATTGCTTAGGGAGCAGAAGACCGTACCGTTATCCCGCGTGCTTACGGACCGCAGGTCCTCCATGACCCGGGCTTGAGCGTCGGGATGAAGACCTTTCATCGGTTCGTCAGCGAAGATGACCTTGGCTCCCTTGATAAGAGCCTTCGCGATGGCAACCCGCTGCTTCTCTCCTCCGGACAGCTTGGCTACCTTGTCCCGTCCCTTGTCCAGAAGCCCCACCTTCTCCAGATAGTCCATGGCGAAGACGTGCTCGTCCTGGGAGACGGTCCGGGTCAGCTTCCGGAACCAGTTCATGTGTTGATACCGGCTGTCCAGCACATTCTTCAGGGCGTCCTTGTTCGGATCCACATCCGGATTCTCGTTCAGGAAGCCCCATTCCCTCTTCAGGCGGTACGCCTCAAAAATATTCAGGGACGTGATGTCCTGATTGTTGTAGATATATTGTCCTTGATCCCATTTCTCCTGCTTGGCCAGACAGCGCAAAAGCATGGTTTTGCCTGAGCCGCTGGCACCTACGATGGCGATGAATTCCCCATCCCCCGCCTGGAAGCTGATCTTGGAAAGAATGTCTTGTCCCTCTTTGCTTTTCTTGGTCAGATTGCGGACCGTGATCATGGACTTTCCACCTCTCGTTTACGTTTCTCCCATCCGCTGTCCAAATTATAGCATATCCGGGCGCTTACACAGAAATGGCTCCTCTGAGCCGTCATCACCGAAGATCAGAAGGCTCCGATCAGGGCTTGGCCGTGGATCGGCCGTCGCCGGTAATGGGCACCTTGTCACCCAGAATGGCCGGCTTCGGCCTCAGGATCCGGGCATACACGAAGTCCTTGTTCCGGGCCAGGAATTCACGGGCTTTGAACTTCTCCATATTCTGGTACCCGCTCTTGTCCGCGGCTACGCCGTAAGCGTCGATCCCGAGGCTCCGCGCCACATAGACCGCCCGCTTCAGGTGGTAGCTCTGGGTGACGATGATGACCTTCTTCACGTCGAAAATATGCTTCGCCCGGTACATGCTCTCGTAGGTGCTGAAGCCGGCATGGTCCATAAAGATGTTCCGCGCCGGCACCTTATGCTCCGTCAAGTATCGCTTCATCGTGCCGGTCTCGTCGTAGTCCACGCTGCCGTGGTCGCCGCTCACCAGAAACTTGGGCGCCCGCTTGGCATTATACAGCTCCAGCGCCGTATCGAGACGGTCTCCCAGCATATCCGACACCTGCCCGTTGGCGCGGACGGAAGCGCCCAGCACCAGAATCGCATCGGACGAAGGCGCCTCCTCCGGGCGAACAATAAAATCGGAGGCCGTGTTGGAAACGTGCCGGTCGATGACTATGGCCGAGCATAAGACGGCAACCCCAAGCAGCAAGGCACCGAGCAGCAGTCTCCGCAGGAATCGCATAGGGTTACTCCAGGATCAATTGGTAGAAAAGGACGTCCTGCCAGCGGCCGAACTTGTGTCCGACCTCCTTGAAGCAGCCCACCAGCTCGAAGCCGAATTTTTCATGCAGCTTCACGCTGATGTCGTTGCCTGCGGTGATGCCGCCGATGACGACGTGATGGCCAAGCTCTCTCCCGCGCTTCAGAATCTCCTCCATCAGCCGGTTCCCGATGCCTTGCCCCCGGTAAGTCGCATCGATGTAGATGGAGAGCTCCGTCGACTTGATGTAGGCCAGCTTCTCCCGGAACAGAGACAAGCTGCTGTAGCCCGCCACCTTGCCGTCTACTTCGGCGACGATAAGCGGGTGGATGCCGCCGTATTTGCGGAACCACTTCTCCCTTTCCTCCAGCGTCTGCTCCTCCAGATCGAAGGTGGCGGTGGTGTTGCGGATTGCTTCGTTGTAGATGGCCAGCATGGCCGGCAGGTCTTCCAATGTGGCTTCACGGATGATGATCATATTCGGATCTCCTTATGATGGTATGTATATATGAGTGCATGCGGATGACGGAATCAAACGGCTCGAAGCCGCCGTTATAGATCCGGAACCGTCCAATCGATCTCCGGTATACCATGACGCTTCAGGAACGCATTGGTCCGCGAGAACGGCTTGCTGCCGAAGAAGCCCTTGTTCGCAGCGAAGGGGCTCGGATGCGCCGACTGGATGACCAGATGGCGGCTCTCCGTAATCAGCGGACGTTTCTCTTGGGCGTTCTTCCCCCAGAGAATGAAGACCACAGGCTGCTCCCGCTCGTTCAAGAGCTCGATCACCCGGTTGGTGAATGCTTCCCAGCCCAGGCCCCTATGGGAATTGGGCGTATCCTTGCGGACCGTCAGGACGGCATTCAGCATGAGCACCCCCTGCTTCGCCCAAGCTTCCAAGTACCCGTGGTTCGGGATCGGGCTGCCCAGGTCGTCGCGGAGCTCCTTGTAGATGTTCTGCAGAGACGGCGGAACCGCGATCCCCGGCTTCACCGAGAAGCTCAGGCCATGGGCCTGGCCCGGACCGTGATACGGATCCTGTCCCAGAATGACTGCCTTCACGCCGGCATAATCCGTCAGATGGAAGGCGGAATAGATCTCGTACATATCCGGATAGACGGTAACGCTCCGGTACTCGTCCGCCAGTCGGTTCCGCAGCTCCTGATAATACGGCTTGCCGAATTCCGGTTCCAGCACCGGCGCCCAGCCGTTATGCAATACTGCCATTTCCTGACACACTCCTGTCCGTTATTCCTTCTCTATCTTACATGAAACCGGCCGGTTCATCATCCGGAATTTTTCCGTGCCGGAACCATTCGATCAAGGTCTGGAGCGGCTTCGACATCCACTTCTTCGGATGGACGAAGAGCTGCAGATCAAGCCTCACGTCAGGATGGGGAAAAGCAAGCCCCGCCAGCTCTCCGCGCCGGATCTCATCCTCAACCGCCATACGCGGCAGGATGGCGATGCCGAGCCCGGAGCGGACGCAGCGCTTCACCGCCTCCGGATTGCCCAGCTCGAAGCCGATCCGGCAGGGAATGCCGCCCTCCTTCAGGGCGCGCTCCAGCATGGTCCGGTAGTTGCAGCTCTCTTCGGGCATGACCCAGACCGCATCCTTCAGATCCGACAGCGCAGGAGGCGCGTCCCGGTGAACGAACGGATGGTCGGTCGGAGTGATGAGAAGCAGGGATTCCTGCTCCAACGTCTCGCAGGTCAGAGCGCCTTCCGCGGGCCTGCCGTTGTCCAGGAGAAGAGCCACGTCCTGCTCGCCCTCCCTCACCTTCTCCAGAATCTTGGATTCCGGCCCGGGCTGGAGCCGGACCGTCAGATCGGGGAATCTGCGCCTGAGCCGCTTCAGGAAGGGCGGCAGGTAGTAAGACGCCAAGGTGTCGATGGTCCCAATCGTCAGAGTCCCTCCCGTCTGGCTTCCCACCGTCTCCATCGATTCATCATAGAGATCCAGCATCCGGCCGGCCAGCCTCAGCAGCTCCTCTCCGGGCGCCGTGAGACGCAGCCCCTTGCCGTACCGCTCAAATAGCTGCACGCCATAGGCGTTCTCCAGCTTCTGGATCTGGGTGGTGACGCTGGATTGAGCATAGCCCAATTCCTCGGCCGCTTTGGTGAAGCTGCCTCGCAATGCAACCTCCCGAAAAGTCTGGAAATAAGTCAAATCCATGGCTCGACCTCCTTGTGTCATCAAAATTATTGATGTTCATTATCTAATATTATAGATAACAGCGATGGAAGAATCCATGTTAAAGTAGTGACAGGGAAGAAAATAAGGGAGGAACAAGACATGTTGGACGAACGTCAGTTGAAAGGAATCCACGTACCCGTTGTTACGCCTTTTCTGCCGGACGGGTCCGGGCTTGATTCGGTATCCTTCCGCACCTATGTCAGATCCCTAATGGAGCAGCCCATCGATGGTATCGTCATCAACGGTACCACCGGGGAGTCCCCGACCGTAACCTCAGAGGAAGTGGAAGCGATGTTCCACATCACTCGGGAGGAACGGAAGGACCCGAATATCGCTATTATCCTGGGGACAGGAACCAATAATACCGCCAGCACCGTCGCCAAGACCGAATGGGCCGGCAAGCTGGGAGCCGATGCCGTCCTGATCGTCGTGCCATATTACAGCCGGCCGTCCCAGGAAGGCATCTATCAGCACTTCCGCCGGGCTGCCGAATGCGGCGTACCCGTCATCGCTTACGATATTCCGGGTAGAAGCGGAGTCGGCCTGACGCTGGAGACGGCGAAGCGCATCCTCGAGCTGGACGGCGTCATCGGCTTGAAGGACTGCTCCGGCGGAACCAAGCTGGTCACCGGCTTGGCCTCCACCGGCAAAGCGGTCCTCTGCGGGGAAGACGGAGCATTCCTCGAGATGCTCGCCGCGGGAGCCGCAGGAGGAATCCTGGCTTCCGCCAGCGTGAAGACCGGTGAGTTCGCCGCCATTTACCGGCTTGCCCGGGAAGGCCGCACGGGCGAAGCGGAGCAGCGCTTCTCCGCGCTTCAGCCTATGATCAAGCTGTTCTTCCGCGAGACGAATCCGACCCCGCTGAAGTGGATTCTGGCCCATCAGGGCGTTCTCGCTTCCGATGCGGTCCGCCTGCCGCTGGTCGGCATTACCGAAGCTTTGCAAGCCGAGCTTGCCGCCTTGGAGCTGTAAGATCCTGATGGACACCAAAAACCCGCCCTTTCCAGTTGTCTGGTAGGGCGGGTTTTTGGTGTTCCTGCTATCTTCGCAAGCTTACAGCGCTTTATCGTCCACACCGGCCAGCCAAGCATCAATGACTCCGATTACCTCACGGACGCAGCCTCCATCGAAGGGAGACACCAGTCCGGCGACCCGGACCAGCTCGGTGAACGACTTGCTCCCGCCTTCCTTGCAGAGCCGGAGGTAGTCCGCCCACGCCCGCTTCGGATCCTCCTGGGCCCTCGCCCAGAATTGGAAGGCACAGATTTGGGCCAGAGTGTAGTCGATGTAATAGAAGGGGCTCCTGAAGATGTGGCTCTGCTGCTGCCAGAAGCCGCCGTTCTCGAGGAACTCATTGCCCGTGTAGTCCAGATGGGGCATATACTTGCGCTCGATATCACGCCATACCTGCTTACGCTCCTGCGGCGTCAATTCCGGACGCTCGTACATGGCATGCTGGAACTCATCCACCGCCACGCCGTAAGGGATGAAGAGCAGCGATTCGCTCAGATGGTTGAACTTGTACTTCGACGTGTCCTCCTCGAAGAACAGCTCCATCCAAGGCCAGGTCAGGAACTCCATGCTCATGGAATGAATCTCGCAGGCCTCGTAGGTTGGGAAATGGTATTCCGGCGGCAGGAAGCCCCGGCTGGAGTAGACCTGGAACGCGTGCCCCGCTTCATGGGTGAGCACGTCGATATCACCGCTGGTGCCGTTGAAGTTGGCGAAGATGAACGGCACGCCGTATTCGGGCAGAGTGGTGCAATAGCCGCCGCCAGCCTTTCCCTTCTTGCTGGCCAGATCCAGAAGGCCCCGATCTCGCATCACCTTGAAGAATTCCCCTGTCTCCGGAGACAGCTCGTTATACATCCGTTCTCCCCGCTCCAGAATCCAGTCCTCTCCGCCCTTCGGCGCCGCGTTGCCCGACGGGAAGCTGAACTTGTTGTCGTAGTAGTACAGCTTATCGACGCCGATCCGTTCTTGCTGGCGCTCCTTCAGCTTCGTGGCCACGGGAACGATCTGCTCCGCCACTTGCCTGCGGAATGCCGCGACTTGCTCCGGGCCGTAGTCGGTCCGGCTGAGACGGGCATAAGCCAGCTCCGTGAACGTCTGGAAGCCCAGCTTGCGAGCGATCTGGGTGCGGATTTGGACCAGACGGTCGTATAGGTCATCCAGCTGCCCGGCATGCTGCTCCAGGAAGCCGAACTTGGCATCCGCCGCAAGCTTGCGCACCTCGCGGTCGGTAGAGATCTGATAAGGCGTCAGCTGGGATAAGGTCAGCTCCTCCCCATTGAAGGGAATTTTGGCGGAAGCCATGAGCTTGACGTATTCGCTGACCAGCTTGTTCTCCAGCTGAAGGTCCTCCAGCACCTCCGGCTTGAAGATGGATAAGGACAGCTCCGCCAGACGGAATAGTTGGCTCCCCCACTTCTCCTCCAGCTCCTTGCGGTACTTGGACCCGGTCAACGTGCGGTAATAGTCGGTCAAGAGGCCTGTATACACCGGCTCCGCATCGTCAAAGAACGCTTTCTCCTGCTCATAGAAAGGATCCTGTGTATTGACGGTATGGCGGATATAGACGATCTCGCGGACGGTCTCGAAGCCGTGACGATAGCGGTTCAGCTCATCCAGCACGGCATTCTGCTCCTCAGCGGAGCCGCTTGCCTCGAATCGGGCCAGCAAGTCCGCGAATCGGGCTTTGACCTCTTCCATATCGGGGCGTACATATGCGAATTCTTCGAATTTCATCGTAAATTCCTCCTATTGATGATGGATGTAAGATGACAAGTCCACTTTCTGCTCTCCCCTGTATTCCTCCCAGAGGAAGGAATACAACTCCAGCCTGCCGCGGGCGCACAGGTCCGGATCCGGCTCGGGCAGATTCCCATCGAGCAGCACACACAGGCGCCTGGAGAACGTCACAAGCTCCTGCGTTTCCTTCACCGGTCGTCCTGAGCTTGCCTTCAGCTGTTCCGCCAAGTGACGGGAAACGGTGTGGAGGATGTCGCGGCCGAGCTCCAGCACCGGTACATACGCCACATACGCCTCCTCCCTTCCAGACCGGATACAGGCGAACCAAGGGCGGCCGTCTGACCGGCGGATGTGCTCCTTGTACCACTCCTCCCGGAAATAACGGAGCAGCCTCTCTTCCGCTGATTCTTCAGGCGCGCGCTCCAAGGAATCGGCGAGCCACTGGAGATTGGCGGAACGGGAGCCTGGACCACCGAAGCCGTCCAGCCATTCCTTCAGCCGCCGGCCCAGATCGCTCTGTGTGCAGGCCACAACCGGAGTCTTGACGGACGGCTGCCGGGTCCCCGGAGGATAATAACCCGTGATCCATCCAACCGCATAGGACAGCAAGCCGTGGAGGTCGTCCCGAAGGATTCCGGTTTCAGCCGTCCTTCGTTTCCGCAGCGTCTTGCGCGGGAGGAAGCTTGGCCGGATCCGATAATGATCATAGACCTGCCGGTCAATGGCAATCTCCAGCTCGGCCAGCCGGTCCTGCCTCCTCTTCCGCCTCTCCACCCACAGGGGGTAGGCGGATTCCAACGGAAATCCTCCCTCTGGAAGACGGAGCAGGGGGTGCTCCTGGAAGTTCCAGGACCGCTCCGATTCGTCCCAATCCTCACGGGCCAGCTGTACGCAGTCACGTCCCATTCGCGCCAGCTCCGGATCTTGCAGAAGGGCCAGGTCGACGGGCAGCCGTCCCACGTCACCCGGTTGAATGTTCAGCGTCGGATTGGACTGCAGCAGAAGCTCCCCGGCAAGTCCCGAGTTCAGATAGGCCAAGGTGGCAAACAAATCGGGCTCCTCCGTAAGAGGGAACAAGCAGGAGCCTCCGTTGTCGAACAGGAAGCCCGGCTCCAGCAGCCGGAAGCCTGGCTTGCCTGTGGCGACCGTAGACCACGTCAGACCGGGTCTTCCATAGTAGGCTTCATTGCGCAGATTCGAGCGGGGGTCCTGGCGGATCTGCCGCCCGTTGTCCGCCCATTCCACGGCATAGTAATGGTTGCCGAACCAGCGGCGGCCTCCGCCGCCCTTGGCATAAGGACGCCAGGTTCCGTTTCTGCCCGATAGCTCTGTGGACGCCGGAGAGCCGTAACCGCGGAGCCCTGCCGGAATCTCGTGCCAATACCGGACGTAGCGGGCGTTATCTCCGGTATCCATTCCTTTCTTGACGGCAAAGTACCGGCTTAACGAAGGGAGCGATCCATACATGCCGCTCCAGCCGGGAGGTATGCTGTAAGCGATCCGGCAGCCCGGCAGGACACCGAATTCCGCTTGGCGGACGCGAAACCGGATGCCTGGCCTCCGTTCTGCGTAGGCCCGTTCCTTCGCCTGAGGCGACGGCTCCTCCGTCAATTTCCAGAAAACCCCTTCCGCATTCTCCCTCGGTTTTCCCTTGCGAAGCACTACCGTGACGGATTGCACCACCTCCCCGCCTATATCCTGGAACGCACGGGGCCCCAGATGCAGGGTCGTCAGCAGCTCGGCCCTCTCCAGAATATGCCGTCTGAGCGTTTCGTAGGCCGTGAGATACATCCATACGTGCTGGTTGATGGCGGCATGATAGCCTCCCGGTCTAAGGAGCTCCAGGCATCGCTCCAGGAAGGCGGCGAAGAGATCATTCCTGGAGCTGGGGTACGCCTTGTCCAAATATTCGGCAAGCACCGGCCCCATGTTCCTGCGCCCGAGATAGGGCGGATTCGTAAGGACGGCGTCGTAACCGGGGGTTAGGAGGCTCCATCCCGGCCCCATGCCGGAACCGCTGTTCTTCCACAAGCTGCCCAGCTCCCGGTTCTCTCCATCCAGCACTTGAACGGGCAGATCCCAGTCCTCCGCCCACACGGTGGGATCGATCCGCACTGCCTTCAGCACCAGCACGAACCGGCAGAGCCTTACGGCGACCGGATCGATATCCAGACCGCACAGATTACGGGTCAGAATGGTTCGGACCGCCTGAGCGGCAGGCATTCCTTGGGCCAGATGGACATCCAGCAGCACATCGAATGCAGCGGCAAGCACATGCCCGCAGCCGCAGGACGGATCGAGAATACGCCAATGCTCCGCCGCCGGCCGACCCGGCCGTTGCTCTCCTTCCATGCCGCCGAACGAGGCCTCCCGGTCAAAGAAGGTCCATTGGGGGAGGGGCTGAGTCAAGGTCTCTCCCCCATCCAGCGCTAATCGCCCGATTGCGTTCTCCGCCATATACCGGGCGATCCAGTCGGGGGTGAACAGCTGGGTCACCGCCGGAAGATCAGAGGACTCCACCTTGAAGCCCCGCTTGAAGCGGGAATACAACACGCTCTTCCGTTCCTCGAGCATGTATTGGTACAACCAGCCCGCAAGCTCAGGCCGGTCACGCCAATCCGAGTGCGGGATCGCTTCCAACAGATCCAGAGCGCTGCGGCGGACTTCCTCCTGCAATCGCACCGTTCCGCCCTTCTGCCAACGGCTGATCCAAGCGGCAGTAGCACCAGCCTTCAAGCCTCCGCTCTCCATCACCACATCCGCGAATGCAGTCGCCAGCTCCGCCGGCGAGCGGAAGCCTTCACGGGCGAGAAGCCGGCTAAGCGCATGGGAGACCTTCCGGTATAGAGACCGGTTCATCGGTCCACTCCGGCTCCGAATACGGCGTCGCCCAGAACCAGTCCGATGGAATCCCGGATGACCAGCCCGGCGTACCGGTCATAGGGGGTCTCCGTCTTATTGAGCAGCACCAGCTTCTCCCCCCGGTAGTAACGGACGAGTCCCGCCGCCGGATTCACCGTCAGAGAGGTCCCTCCGACGATCAGCATATCCGAAGACTGAATCTCCTCCATCGCCTCGGACAAGACGTCCGAATCCAGGTTCTCCTCATACAGTACGACCTCCGGCTTGATGATGCCACCGCAGACCGTACATACCGGAACGATGGCGACGGAATCCAATATATCCGACAGCACATACTTGGCTCCGCAGGAGACGCAGGAATTGCGGTAGACGGAGCCGTGCAGCTCCAGCACATGCTCGCTTCCGGCCATCTGGTGCAGACCGTCGATATTCTGCGTGATGACAGAGGTCAGGCGGCCTCTCTTCTCGAGCTCGGCAAGAGCACGGTGGGCCCGGTTGGGCCGTGCGTCGGGATACAGCATCTTCGTCTTATAGAAGGCGTAGAACTCCTCGGGATGAGCATAGAAGAAGCTTCTGGACAGCATGACCTCAGGCGGGTGAGCCCCCTGGTTCTTCGTCTGGTATAAACCCGTTTCGGACCGAAAATCCGGGATCCGGCTCTCCGTCGAGATGCCGGCCCCACCGAAAAATACGATTCTGCGGCTGTCCTCGATCCACCTCTTAAGCTGTTCCGCAGGGCTGATGCTCATATGGCCGACCTCCTCTAACGCGCTGATGGGTTCATTATACCATAACTTTCCGGCTAACCCGTTCTTGCCGAAGCCATCCGCAAGGCAAAAAGCAAGGCCCGCATGGGAAGCCCGAAACCGGGCACCTTGCGGGCCTTGAAGTGCCGCAGGCGATGCCGGCTTCAAGCCGTCAGTACCGCCGACCCGTGCTGCAGCTGATACATGGCGTAATACTTCCCCTGCTGTTCCATGAGCCGGTCATGGCTGCCGCGCTCCACGATCCGGCCGTGATCCAGCACCAGAATCTGATCTGCCTGACGGATGGTGGATAGACGGTGGGCGATGACGAAGGTGGTCCGCCCCCGCTTCAACACGTCAAGCGCCTGCTGGATCAGGGCTTCCGTCTCCGTATCGATGCTGGCCGTTGCTTCATCCAGGATGAGTATGGCCGGATTGAAGGCCAAGGCCCGAGCGAAGGAGATGAGCTGTCTCTGGCCGGCGGACAACGTGCTGCCCTTCTCGATGACCGGCTCGTCAATGCCTCCGGGGAGCTTCATGAACATCTCGTAAGCCCCCACATCCTTCAGGGCTTGGATGACCTGCTCCCTGCTGATGGACGGATCATCCAGGCTGACATTGGAAGCGATCGTCCCGGTGAACAGGAACGGATCCTGCAGCACGATGCCCATATGCTTGCGAAGATGCTGGCTGGGCAGTTCCCCGATGTCCCGTCCGTCAATCCGGATGCTGCCCTTCTCGATCTCATAGAATCGGAACAGCAGGTTTAGGATCGAGCTCTTGCCTGAGCCCGTATGTCCCACCAGCGCTACCGTCTGTCCTTGTTCGGCCTGGAAGCAAATGTCCTTCAGCACCCATTCGTTCTCCTTGTAAGCAAACCACACCTTGTCGAACTCCACGGTCCCCTTGTAGCGGGGCATGGTACCCGGCTCCACCGGAACGCCTTCCTCATCCAGAAGCTGGAAGACCCTCTCTGCGGATACCCGGGCCGACTCCAGATTCGTCAGCTGATTCACGATGCCGACGATAGGCTGGAACATCCGGTTCATGTAATCTACGAAGGCGTATAACACGCCGACCGACACGAACTGCCCCAAGGTGCCTCCCCAGAACAGCCAGATGACCAGCAGGAAGGTCAGATTCCGGATAAAATTGACCAGATTATGGGACGTGAACGAGTTCAGATTCAGCATCCGGGTCTGATAATCATAGAGCTCCTTGTTATGGGAGTCGAATTCCTCCTGCGTCTCCTTCTGTCTGCGGAAGGCTTGGATGATCGCCATCCCTTGGATGGACTCATTAATCATGCCGTTGATGTCCGACAGCTTGCTCCGGATCGCCTTGTTATACCGGCCGGCCACCCGGCGGTAGAAGGCAATCCATAGGACCAGAATCGGCACCATGGGAACGGCGAACCAGAACAGCCGGACATCCAGCAGATACAGCGCGCCGAGAATCGCCGTGATGTACACGATGCCGGAGAAGAAGTTGGCCAGCACCGCCACGAACAGCTCCCGAACGGCCTCCGTGTCGTTGGTGATCCTGGAGACGACCTTGCCGGCGGGAAGGTTGTCATAGTAATGGACCGGAAGCCTCTGGATATGAGCGTACACATCCTCCCTCATCCGCTGGACGATCCGGTTCGCCGAGGTCTGGAGCAGCAGCCGCTGCCCATAGGTGAAGAGCGCTCCGATCAGTAGGAGTCCGAAATAGAAGCCGGCCATCCGCAGCAAGCCGGGAAACTCCGGCTTGTAGAACCGGTACAGCTCTTCCCGGGTCAAGCGGACGGCCGGGTATGACGCAAGGCCTCCGTCGCTGCTCTTCACGGTCAACCGGCCGTCGGCAAACGTCTTCTCCCCCTTCTCCCGGACTTCGCCGGTCACCCAATAATAGTCTCTTCCGGTCTGGAGCACCGTTGCCGCTTCTCCTCTGGCCTCCCCATCCGCGTAATGGTCGTCCCGTTTGTAGAAGGCGCCGCCGTAAGAAACCGCGAATGCCCCCGGCTCACCGGAGATCCGGTACCACGGCTGCTCGATGCCCAGAATGTTCCGGTCGATCATCCGTTTGGCGATCAAGGGTCCGGCCATCTCCGTGCTTACCGCCAATGCCAGGCACAGCAGTGCCAGCAAGATCGTATTCTTATAAGTCCACGCGTAGCGCAACAATCGTTTGCCTGTGGTTGGCATGCTATCCACCGCCTTATCGGTCCGGACCGCTTCGGTCCGGCACTCTATCTTCTTCCAACTGCGACTCCAGCCGCTGTCGGTCGTGCTGCTCCTTATACCAGCCGTCTTGTGCGATCAGCTCGTCATGGGTTCCCCTCTCGATGACCCGGCCATCGTCCAGCACCAGTATCAGGTCGGCGTGCTGCACGGCGGACAGACGGTGTGTCGTAATCAGGGTGGTCTTGCCCGCCCGCTCCGTCCGGATGCCCTCGATGATCTCCGCTTCCGTACGGCCGTCAACAGCAGACAGCGCGTCGTCCAGCAGCAGGATCTCGGGGTCCGCGATCAGAGCCCTGGCGATGCTTACCCGCTGCTTCTGTCCGCCGGACAGCGCGACTCCCTTCTCTCCGACCAAGGTCTCCAGACCGTCCGGCAGGAAGCGAATGTCCTTGGAGAAGGACGCACGCTCCAGGGACCGCTCCAGCTCATCCTCCGTAACGTCCCGCTTGGAGCCGAAGAGGATGTTCTCCCGGATCGTCCGGGAGAACAGAACGGGCTCCTGGGGCACGTAGCCGATCCAGCCGAGCAGACGGTCCATATCCAGCCGGTCAACCGGCACCCCGGAGACGGCCACCTCTCCTTGCACTCCCGCATATTCCCGGAGCAGCTGCTTCAGAAGCGTCGTCTTGCCGCTTCCCGTTCGCCCGACGACCCCCAGCGTCTGACCCCGCTTCAGCGTGAAGGTGACACCGGACAGGTTATCGACGGCGGAGGACGGATACCGGAAGGTGACATCCCGGAAGGCAATGGAATCCGGACGCTCCGCTTGGATAGGATGCTCGGCTTCCGATACGTCCGGCTGATGATTCAAGGTCTCGTTCACCCGATCCAGCGAAGCGTTGCCCCGCTGCATGACGTTGATCAGTTCGCCGATGGCGAACATGGGCCAGATCAGCATCCCCAGGAAAACGTTGAAGGAGACCAATTCTCCCAGTGAAATCTCACTGTTGAAGACCAGATATCCGCCATAGCAGATGCCGATGATGTAGCTCAAGCCGACCAGCACCTTGGCTAAGGGCTCGAATACGGCGTCGATCCGGGCGACGGCCAGGTTCTTGCCCAGCACCTCCTGGGTCTTGCCGTGGAACCTAGCGGTATGGGCCTCCTCCTGAACGAAGGCGCGGATGACGCGGACGCCGGAGACGGACTCTAGCACCTGATCGTTCAGCTCGCCGAACGCGTCCTGGGCACTCATGAAGCGCTCGTGGATCTTCTTGCCGAAGTGCTTCATCAGCACGGCCATGACAGGAAGCGGAAGAAGAGCAGCCAGCGTCAGCTTCCAGCTGATGACCCCGGCCATCACAATCAGAAGCGTGCACATGAAGACGGTGGAGTCGATCAGCGTCAGTATACCGAAGCCCGCCGTGGCGGATACCGCCCACAGATCGTTGGTGGCGCGGGCCATCAGGTCTCCCGTCCGGTTGCGCTCATAGAAGGCGGGCGACATGCGAAGGAAGTGGCCCATGAGCCTGTGGCGAAGCTTCCGCTCCAGCACGATGGCCCCTCCGAACAATTGGTAATGCCAGATATAATTCATGAAGTACCCGAAGACGGTGATTCCCACCCAGAGAGCGATGATCTTGGCAAAGCCGCTTCCGTCCAGGGTGCCTTGGTGGATCCCGTCAATGGAAATGCCGATCAGCTTGGGCGGAATGACCTCGATCATGCCGGACAAGGCCAGCAGCACCACCGCAACGGTGTACCGCTTCCATTCCATGCGGAAGTACCAGCCCAGCTTGCGGAACACGATGAACACGTTCATTACCCCTTTCCCGGTCCGAACCTTATCTATGACGTCGGCCATGCCACGACATAGAAACATATGTTCGCAACTTCTATTTTATGTCATTCAGCCTTCCTTTGTAAACCATCCTTTTCCAACTTTTTGCTACCCAACGCAAAAAGGGACGCACGAATACTCCCGTAATCGTGCGTCCCACGTCGGCTCATCATCTATCAGCCGCGCCAGTTGCGGATTACGTCCCATATCGTCCGGCTCAGGCCGGTAAAGCCGCTGTCGGCCCGCATCATCTCGCGCATGGGACTCCTCCTCTTCAACATCTGCTTCCACCGTTATCCATACCGGTACCTTGCCACTTTATCACCAGCCTCAGGTCCATGCAATGGGAAAGATGCGTCTATACCCATTCTTTCCGGCAGCTAGACCAAGGCGGGCTCCCGCTGCTGGAGGAAGCTCAGAGCCTTCGTCTCCTCCAGGTACAGCAAGGCGTCGTAGCGCTTGGACAGCGAAGTGGGCACGTAATTGCCCCATTCGCTCTGGGGACGGTACACAACCCCGATGGCACGCTGACCCCGCGTGTCCTCGAAGAGGCTCGAGGAGCTCTCGCCGAACAGCAGCAGCTTGTTGCCTCCCCCCGCCCGGTGGAGAAGCTCGTCCCAGCTGTTCTTCCAGGCTTCAGGCACGGGCATGGTCTGAACCGGAGCTCCCCAGGAGGAGCCGGCCAGCACGCTGCCGCGGTAGGTGCTGAAGCCCACGGCGAAGGAACGCTCGAACCGCTCCCGGACCAGCTGGCCCACATTCACCATCCCGTCCTCCAGCATGTCGGTTGCACGGGCATCCCCCACATGGGTGTTATGTTCCCAGATCACCGCCTTGGCCTCCGGCCCGTGGTACTCCATCAGCTTTGCCAGCACCTCGGCCATATGTTCGTCCCGGATGTTCCAGGACTCCGCATCCCCACCGACCATCGTCCGGTAATAATGCTCGGCGTTGGCCGCAACCAAGGCGTTGATCTCAGCACTGAAGGCCGCATCCCCGCCGGCTCCCGCCGCTTCCATCCGCACCCGTTCGCGGCGCAGTCTGCCAAGCAGGTCCACCACCTCGTCCTCGCAGGAGGCATCCAGATAAGCGGTGGATACGGCGTACCGCTGCTCATCCCGGCCGTAGCCCTGGAAGCACTCGAAGGCCTTCTCAGCAGCCGCGGTTAGCGCCTCGTCGCCCTTGCGCCTTACATACCCCAGCACCTCATCGATGGATTCCCAGAGGCTGTATACATCCAGGCCATAGAAGCCGACCTGCTCCTCCGGTTTCAGCTTCTTGTTCCAATCCCGAAGCCATACCATCAGCTCCGCCACCTCACGGTTCGCCCACATCCATGACGGCCAGCGGCGGAAGGAGAGCGACAGAAGCTCCTCCGCCGTCACCGCTTCGGCCGTCTCGCCCTTCACCCAACGGTTCAACTCATAACAGGAGGGCCAGTCGCCCTCCACGGCGATGAAGCGGAAGCCTTTTTCCCGGATGAGACGCTTGGTTAGCTCCGCCCGCCAGGTATAGAATTCAGAGGTCCCGTGGGACGCCTCCCCCAGCATGACGATCCGGGCGCCTCCCGACGCTTTCACCAGCGGATCCAGATCCTCCGCCTTGTCCAACGGCTTCGCCGTTTCCTTAATAACCTCCACCAGTTGTTTCTCGCTGCCTGTTTCGGACACCGGCTTGCGCATGGCGTCAACCTGCCTTTCCTGTCTCCAAGAAATTGGGAGCCTAAACAAAAAAGGAAACCCCTGTTAGGATTTCCTTCTCCGGCATGCCGCCATCCGCTCGAATCTAGACTTCCAGACTTTCCCCTGCCGCCAGCGTACAGGCGCGGATTCCCTTCGCCTCACACAGCTTCACGAATGCATCTCCATCCTGCCGGATCATCGGGAACGTGTTGAAGTGGAGGGGAATCACAACGCCCGGACGGAGCCACTCCGAGGCAATCGCCGCCTCCTCTGGTCCCATGGTATAGTTATCCCCGATCGGAAGCGCAGCCGCATCCAGCTTATGCAGCTCGCTGACCAGCTTCAGGTCGCTGAAGAGAGCCGTATCTCCCGCATGATAAAGGGTCTTACCGCCCATGGTCAAGAGAATGCCGGCCGGTTCTCCTGCATACAGGAGCTTGTCTCCGTCCCGTACGGAATTGCTGTGCCAAGCGGGCATGAGCTTCACCCGGAAGCCTTCGAACTGGTGGGAGCCCCCCAGGTTCATGCCATGGGCTTTCACGCCCTTAGAGGAGCAGAACACGGCCAGCTCATGGATGGCCACCACCGGGCAATCATTCTTAGCCGCAATCTCCAGCGTGTCGCCGAAATGATCGTCGTGCCCATGGGTCAGGAGCACCGCATTCACCTTCAGCTCCGCCGCTTGCACCGCCGATTGCGGATTCCCCGACAGGAAGGGATCGATAACCACCCGGATCCCGTCATGCTCGACGAGCAGGGATGAATGTCCCAGATAAGTGATGTTCATAAGGAAAAAGACCTCCCGGACCGTTAGGATTTACCATCCTTATTGTACAAGAAGGCTCCTTCAAATGCCAAACGGTCCGATTACAGGATCAGGCTCCGGGCCTGCTCCAGCGCCGCTTGGAACACGAGCAGGTCCGTCTCCCGGCATCCCGACGACTCGAACAGCACCCTTCCGGAGCCTCCGCCGCTCAGCCCTTCCCGGTCCAGCACGGAAGCCAAGTGCTTCACTGTGCCTTCGGCACCGTCGATAATGTCCGTACCGGGAGAAAGCACCTTCCGGAACACTTGGCTGAACAGCGGGAAGTGTGTGCAGCCGAGAACGGCCGTCCCGTAGTTCGCCAGCTCCAGCTTCGACAGCTCCTGCCTGAGATACGCCTCGGCCTCGGAACCTTCGAACATCCCGCGCTCGGCCAGCTCTACCAGCCCGGGCAAGGCTAGGGAATCCACGATATGCTTGCGGTCCACTGCGGATACCAGCTCTTTGTATTTCGTTTCCTTCAGCGTGAGGCTGGTGGCGCAGACCAGGACCCGCTTCTCATGGGTCTCGTTCTTCAGCACCGCCGGCTTCACGGCCGGTTCCATTCCGATAATCGGAAAATCATAGGTCTTCCGAAGCTCCGCCGCCGCTATGCTGGTGGCCGTGTTGCAGGCGATGACCAGAGCCTTCATGTCCAGCTCCAGCATCCGTTCCACACCCTCGAATATGAAGCGGCGGACCTCATCCTTCGGCTTCTCGCCGTAGGGCACATTCCGCGTATCCGCAAAATAAACGTAATCTTCTCCAGGCAGACGGCGCAGCGCTTCAGCTAGAACCGTAACGCCGCCCACACCCGAATCCATGACTCCGATGCGCATGCATAACCCACCCAACAGCCAGCTATTAGTATGAATACCTTCCTGATTGTAGCAGGTTTCCTGCCAAAAAACTACGCACCGGCCGCCCGTCTTCCCATGCATAAGCCCGGTCCGGCATTGAGACCCTATAACACAGACCCTGTTTATGCCATTCCTATACAAGGAGGTTCAACCATGACAAGCTTCGTGTTCAAGCTGATCATAAACCCTGTTGCCTTATGGCTGTCAGCACTGCTGTTCGACGGACTGGAGTTTGGCCGATGGACCCAGCCCATCATCCTGGGAGCCGTCATCGCCGTGGCGGGCATTGTACTGGAGCTTCTGTTCCTGAAGCGCGGCACCCTCTGGATCAGCACCGTGCTGGATTGGGCAGCCGTTACCATGCTGGTGTACTACATCACCCCAATGTTCGACGGTGCCGTCTCCAACTTTACGGGGTCCCTGCTGACCGGTTTGCTGTTCGCCTTCGTCGAGTACTTCCTGCACCGGTATCTCATCTCCGCCGGATTGACCCAGAAACGGGAGAGGGCCTGACCGGTCACGTAAGCATACGACAGCGACAGACCCTGGCACCATCAAGTCATGGAAAAACGCCTGTTCCCTCTTCCGGGGACAGGCGTTTTGTACAGGCCGGGCCTGGCCTGTTACATGGGATTGTTCTGCTTGTTGATCTTATTCAGAGAGGGCACATAATCCCCCGCTTTCTCCGCCTTCAAGGTGTTGACGCCCTTCTCATCGTGGAATTTATTCTCCCGGATGATTCGGCTGCGGTTTCTCGGCTTGTTCTCCATGGTATCACCTCCCGGAGACCCGAATGAAAGATGGACTACGGATTGTTCGTATGCAGCTTGTTGGGCAGCTTCTCGGACGGCTGGCCCTTGCCCTGGGTTCTGCGGTTCTTCTCGTCCTTGGCTTGGGTGTCATGCAGCTTGTCCAAGAATTCACTGGTGCTCTTCATGACCGTTCCCTCCTCTCGCGCCGGGCGCATAGCCAATATAAAAGCCGGGCGCCCCTACTCTGCCGAACCGTGGCGGTCACGATCCGGCAGATGTAGTATGCGCCCGGCAGGCAGAAGCAAATGATGGGGGATGCTGGGTCCTTCCGGTTCGTTAACCGGCCAGGAAGACCGTTCCGTTCTCGATCTTGACCTCCAGGGTTCGGACGGCCCCCGTATCAGGCTCCTGTACCAGACCTGTAGGGAGATGAATCTTCCAGTCATAGAGGGGATCGTACAGGTATTCTCCGCTGACCATCCCTTCGCTCAGGACGCCTCCCTTGCGGTGGGGATTCTTGTTCTCGAGAGCGAAGATCCGGCCGTCCGACAAGCGGAACACCGCCGCCTCCAGACCGTTCACGCGCACCCGGACGCCGATCCTTGCCGGGAACCGCTCCAGAGTGCCTACCGGAATATATGCTTGGGTCCATTCGTTCATCTTCAACACTCCTTTAGTTCGAAGCTGCGGCCTGGGCCGGTGCGTGATGGGCTGCGTCGGTTTCCGGACGGACGGTTTCGTACAGCTTCTCCTGAAGCTCCGGACTGCGGACGACCTCCTGCCAAGGATCCTTCAGCTGGCTCAACGCCAGCTCCACCCGCTCGTTCAGCACTTTGCGGTTGGCCGTATCCTCCACCACTTTCAGGCGTATATCCTCCAGTCCCACACGCTCCACCCAGTCGCTGGTCCGTTCGCCGAACTTCCCGGTCTCGCGATAGTATTGGATGTAGGCGCCGGTAATCTCCATCAGCTCCTCATCCGTCTTCACCTTGCATAACAGATCCGCTCCGCGGAGCTTGATGCCGCCGTTGCCGCCCGCATAGATTTCCCATCCGCCGTCGTTGCCGACGATGCCCAGATCCTTCGTTCCGCTCTCCGCGCAGTTGCGGGGGCAGCCGTTTACTGCCATCTTGAATTTGGCCGGCATCCACAGACGCTCGAATTTCTTCTCAAGCTCAATGCCTACCGTGATGGAATCCTGGGTGCCGAACCGGCAAAATTGGGAGCCGACACAGGTTTTCACCGTCCGCAAGGATTTGGCGTAGCCATAGCCCGAGGGCAGACCCAGCTCCTCCCACACCTTCGGGAGGTCCTCCTTCTTCACACCCAGGAGGGCCATGCGCTGACCGCCGGTATATTTCACCATCTTCACGTCGTACTTCTCGGCAACCTCTGCGATCTTGCGCAGCTCCGCCGGATTCGTCACGCCGCCGTAGGTCCGGGGAATGACGCTGAAGGTGCCGTCCTTCTGGATATTGGCATGCAGGCGCTCGTTCACGAACCGGGACTCCTTCTCATCCTGGTAGGTGGCGGGCCGCAGCATGCCCAGATAATAGTTCAAGGCCGGGCGGCACTTGGAGCAGCCTTCCGTCTGGCTCCACTCCAGGACATGCATGACCTCGCGGACAGTGCTCAGGCCCTTTTCTTCGATTGCGGCCACGATCTCGTCCCGGCTGAGCGTTGTACACCCGCAGATGCCCTGCTTGCCGCTTGCCGCGGCATCATAGCCGTCTCCCAAGGTATGGGCCAATAGCTGCTCCACCAGACCTTTGCAGCCGCCGCAGGAGCGGGTGGCCCCTGTGCAGGCCTTGATCTGATCCACGGTGGTCCAGCCTTGCTGGCGGATGCCCTCGACGATCGTTCCCTTCGTGACGCCGTTGCAGCCGCACACGATGTCCTCGTCCGACATGGCTTCCACCGAGCTCTTCTTGCCGCCGCTTCCGCAGCAGCCGCCTCCCATAAGTGCCGCGTGGATCTCCGCCGTCATCACAGCGCGTTCCTTCACCCACTTGGCCAGCGGAGCAGCGTCCCCGACATCGCCGAAGAGCACGCCGCCTACAATGATATCGCCCTCCAGCAGAATCTTCTTGTAGACCTTCTTCCAAGGGTCATGCAGCTTCAGCGCCATCAGACCTTCCCGGTCCTGGAACTCTCCCGCGGAGAACACATCCACTCCCGAGATCTTCAGCTTCGTCGATACGGTAGAGCCCGTATACGGCTCCGTCTCTGCGCCGCACAGATGCTTCGCAAGGACAGCCGCCTGCTCGAACAAAGGGGCTACCAGGCCGTAGCAGATGCCCCGGTGCTCATTGCATTCGCCTACGGCATAGATGCCGGGTGCGCTGGTGCGCATATAGTCGTCTACCACGATGCCCCGGTTGACCTGGATGCCGCTGGCTGCCGCAAGCGCCGTATTCGGCTTGATGCCTGCTGCCATGACGATGAAATCCGATTCCAGCGTGCTGCCGTCGGCAAAGCGGAGACCGGTAACCCGTTCACCGCCCAGTATTTCCGCTGTGCTGGCCGGCATTTTGAACTTCAGTCCCTGGGATTCCAGCTCCGCCTTCAGCATGGCCGCCGCCGCAGGATCCAGCTGACGCTCCATCAGATCCTCCATGAGATGGACCACGGTGACCTCCATCCCCAGCTGCTGAAGCCCACGCGCCGCTTCCAAGCCGAGCAGACCGCCTCCGATCACCGCCGCTTTGCGGTAGGTGCGGGCCGCTTCCATCATCCGCTCGCAATCCTGGATGTCGCGGAAGCCGACGATGCCTTCCTTATCCGAACCCGGTACCGGCAGGATCAAGGGGGTGGAGCCGGTAGCCAGGATTAATTCGTCATAAGCAAGCTCCAATCCGCTGTCGGTATGAACCATACGCTGTTCGGTGTCAATCCGGGTAACGGTGGTGCCCGCATGCAGGCGGATCTTATTCTCCGTGTACCAGGACCAATCATTCAAGACGATGTCCGGAAGCTCCTTGCTTCCTTCCAGGACATAGGACAGCAGGATCCGGTTGTAGTTGGGGTGCGGCTCGCTGCCGATGACCGTGATCTCGTACCGGTTCGGATTCAGCTTCAGCAGGTGCTCCACCGTTTGGATTCCGGCCATGCCGTTGCCGATAAGAATCAATTTTTGCTTCGCGTTCTGGGTCGTCGTCATGGGATTCCCTCCTGATCGTGATCGGCCGCCTATATGTGAATGGATTCACTTAGTAGGTTGAGTAGGCTCCGCTCTTCTCTATGCCTTCACTTTACCTTCCGGAAGAGTGACGTTTTGTGAAACGAATCACATTGTTTGTGTCCAAATGGTGAACCGTTTGTCTGCCAAAGAAAAAAGGCTTTCCTCCTAGGAAAGCCCGAGCTTGGTCTGACAAGGCACCGTTGTTAGTGGAGCTTGGCGCCGTTCATTTTGGTGATGACGTATTGTGCTCTGCCGGTCTGAAGCCGCATGGAGGAGTCCTCCCAATGGCCCTCCCAGCGGTTGGACAAGGCAATCTCGAACCGGTCTCCGGGCAGCGGAGCCTGCCCGGCACTCGTCCTGACTGTCCCTTCTCCATGCAGGATAATCTCCTCGGGAGCGATGTAATCGTCATACATGCTGGACGGCTGGCCGGATACGCTGACCTCCTTCAGATGCAGCGTCAATACGTCCGTATCCCCGATCTCCTCTTTCTCGATACGGAGCGGCTGGTTCCGGCAGCTGTTCAGCCAATCCAGTACCGGCTCCAAATGCGAATCTGCCATAAGTTGTCCCTCCGAATGCGGATAGTTGCGGGATGCCCCGGTTGCGGTCTCCCCTCTACTATGTCATATTCCGGACCGTTCTATCCGCGGGAGTAGAGGCGGAGCGGAATGACCCACACCATGAGCCATAGAGCACCGGCTGCCAAACCCGCCGCCGCGTCGCTGGCATAATGGACCCCCAGATAAATGCGGGACACTCCCATGGACAGGAGAAACACCGCGACCCCCAGCCATAAGAGGGCGGAATACCGCCTGATCCCAGCCGGTCCGTACTTCAGAAGCCCGTAAGCCAGCATTCCGTAGAAGACGACGGACACCATAGCATGTCCGCTGGGGAAGCTGTAGCCGACCGTCATCACACCATGCACCACGGAGGGACGCTCCCGTTGGAACAGCTCCTTCAGCAGGTGGTTGACCCACCATCCGCCAGACAAGGCCGCTGCCCAGACCAGCGCCGCCTTCCAGCGCTTCCGGCGAATCAGGAACGGCGCAACGATCAAGAGCAGGAGATATTCGCAATATGCCGACCCCAGGAAGTCCATCCCCTTGGCCCAGCCTGTCCACACAGGCCCGCGCCATTTCAACGTCCAGTCATAGACGGCGGCATCCCAGTCCGAGGCCCAGGCATACCATTCAGCGGATACCTTATGCCGGAACAGCCGATAGGCCGTATAAGAGAGCAGGATCAGCAACACCGGGATGAAGCACACTCGGGCTGCATCCCTGCTAAACCGGGAACCGTTCCTTTCCATGGAACCCCTCCTTCACCTCCCTTATTATAGACAGCCGATGCCGTGAAAAAAAGCCGCCGGGCGTGAACAGCCCGGACGGCTTCGATCAGCGATCCGCCGATTGGAGCGGATCTTGGTTTTTGCGGACCATCGGGTAGAAGAAGACGCCTGTCACGAACAGTCCCAACCCCAGGAAGAAGGTCTTCGGGTCCGAAGTCCCCACTTTGATGATGTACACGGAGTACGCCGTGGCCAAGAGGGCAATGATTCCGTCGACCACGCGCCCCTTGCGCCCCGTATAGGTCTCGCCCGTGAATACCAGCTTCAGCTGGAAGACGGAAGCCAGGATATAAGGCACCAGATATGACAGGGTGGCGACGGTGGTTACGAAGGAGAACGCCTTCGAGATCGGTCCCGAGATGGTGGAGAAGATGAAGGTCTGGGCCGCCAGATTCGTGACGATCAGGGATACGACCGGAGCGCCGTGCTTGTTCTCCTTGCGGAAGGATGGCAGGAACAGCCTCTGCCGGGCCGCCTGGTACGGCACCTCTGAGCTCAGCAGGATCCATCCGATGGTGGAGCCGGTCAAGGAGATCAAGCCGAGTCCCGCCATGACATAGCTGCCGGAGCTGCCGATGACGTGAGACAAGGCGTCCACCAGCGGCTTCTCCGATTGAACGAGCTGGCTGTGCGGCAGAGTTCCCATGACCAGAGCTGAGATGCCCATGTAGATGGCGAGTGCAATGGTCAAGCCCAAGATCGTCGCCACCTTCACGTGGATCTGCTTCTTGGCCCGGGACGAGAAGATGACGGCGGACTCCACGCCTACGAAGGCCCACAGGGTGGCGACCGCAGCCGCGTTTACCTGTCCCAGAATGCCCAGGCTGCTTCCCTCCACATCCACCGTGCCGGCGAACGGAATCATATTGCTCTTCTCGAAGGTAAACAAGCTGATGACGATGAAGAAGAGGAAGCCGGCAACCTTGGCAGCGGTCGCTGCAAAATTCAGCTTGCCGGCGCCTTGGATACCGCGAAGAATAATGAAGTGCATGCCCCACAGCAGTAAGGTACAGACGATAAAGGTAAGCAGATTTCCCAGTGCAACGGAAGCGCCACCGATGTTGAACAGCTCCTTGCTGCTGGACATAGACGGGAAGAACGTGGACAGATAGCTTGCAAAGGTGGTGATGATGGCTACGTTGCCGGTCCAGTTGGCGACCCAATAGCCCCAAGCCACGGAATAACCTGCGAAGACGGATGCCTCGGAGCCCTCGCGGAACAAGGATTTGGCGTACAGCTGGATGCCGCCGGCCAGATCGGGCCTGCGGGTGGCCAGGTTGCCGAAGACCAGAGCCAGCATAAGAACTCCGGCTCCCGTCACCGCCCAAGCCAACAGCGTTCCTCCGGGACTTGCCACCTCCGCCAGAGAACGGGGAAGCATGAAGATTCCTGAGCCAACCATATTGCCGACAACCAATGCCGTAAGAAGCCAGACGCCTAGATGCTGATTCTTCACAAAAAAACGACCCCCACACGTTTATACGTTACCAGAGTAAAGAGCAAATGTTGAAATGCCCTAACTTACTATACTGACCTCTGGTTAATTAGGCAAGACCAGATTGTCGAAGGTTCGTGTATTTTGTGTGAAATAGGCATCTTCCATGCATAACCAGCTCTGCTCGGCTACTCTGTCCCACTCCTATTCCGGCGTCTATCCGGGCAATCTTGCTGCTATCCGGATCCGGCGGTAATCGATGACCCAGCATCCGTTGCGGAACAGCCGGTCTGCTGCCAGTGCGCCGATCTCGCGATAGACGGATTCCCGGTCTCCCGCAGGAACACCCTTCAGAAGCGGTCCTCCGAACGTGTCCAGCCAGTGACTCAAGCCATCCGCTCCATCCTGCATCGGGGTGGGCCGATCGAACAAGACGGCGGATTCCACCTGGAAGCCCGCCTGCTCCAGCAGCGTGGCGTACTCCCCTATGGACGGAAAATACCACGGCCCTGACGGTCCCTCCGCTTGAACTCCATACCGCTGGAGCAGAACCGTCTGCGCCGCCTCCACCAGAACCCGGCAGTTGCCTTGGCCGCCGAACTCTGCCGCGAAGCGTCCTCCGGGCTTCAATGCGCCGGCAACGCTGTCGGCCACTCCGGAGGCGTCCTTCATCCAATGCAGCGCCGCGTTGGAGAATACGGCATCATAGCGGCCCCCGTCATCCGGCTGGAACCGTTGGCCGTCTCCTACCCGGAAGCGGAGACCAGGATATTTGGCCTGGGCCGCCCTGATCATCTCGGGGGAAGCGTCAAGGCCTGTGACCTCTGCCCCGCTCTTGGCAATCTCCGCCGCCAGATCCCCGGTGCCGCAGCCCAAATCCAGAATCCTCTCCCCCGGGCGGGGGGCCAGCCAATCGAGAACGCCCCTGCCCAGCTCCGAGACCATGCCCAGCTTCCCGTCATACAAGACGGGGTTCCAAACCATACCCTTCCGATCCTCATTTGCCATGCTGCATCCTCCTTCCGGTTTCTTCCATCATGACAGATTCGGGGTTATATTTGAAATATATAATAACGATATTGTTTATAGTTATTTCCTATAACCATTCCAGGATCCTTCTTGTGCATCCCCCTCTTTCGTATTACAATAAGCACGTAATTATTCCTAAGATCTTATCGGACCGGATAAGGAGTTTCCTATGAATTACATCGTTTATGACTTAGAGTTTACGGTGATCCGCAAGCAGGAGTGGCTGGCCGAGATCATCGAGATCGGTGCGGTCAAGGTAAAAGATACGGAAGGCAAGCTGCAGATCGCTGAGACATTCCAGACCTTCGTCAAGCCCCTTCGGGACTCTTCCTTCACCGCCCATACGACAAGCTTTACAGGGATCACCCTGCAGGACATCCAGAATGCGCCTTCTCTCTCCAGCGCCATCGAAGCCTTCCGACAGTGGATCGGCGATGAGCCCTATTATATGTGCGCTTGGGGCCCGGATGACAAGTATCAGCTGGTGAAGAGCTGCAATGAGCATAAGCTTCCTCTCGATTGGATCCGCAACCACAATGACATCCAGAAGCAATTCTCCCGCAAGCACAGCACAGAGACGACCTTCCGCCAGATCGGTCTGAAGCGGGCCCTGGAGATGCTGGAGATTCCCTTCGAGGGCTCCCACCACCGGGCCGTGGATGATGCCGTGAATACGGCCAAGGTGTTCATCGCCGCTTTCGGCGACTTGACGCTGGCCGAGAACAACGCGGCTGAGGAGTCCATCTATACCACCCATACAGTCTATGAAACCGGGGATAACGAGCCGAACCTGCCCTTGGGCAACTTGGCCGAGCTGCTCAAGCGATCCCTGGACGACAAGAAGTAGCAGCCTTAATCGAACAGAAGCCTCCGAGCTGCGCAATGCGCAAGCCGGAGGCTTCTATTCTTTTAGGTGGATGGATCCTCTACAGGCAGCGGCAGCTTCGGATCCGTCAGCCTGGCCTCATAGAGAGGCTGCACCCATCGAATGAAGAAGAGATACGCCGTGACCAGACCGATTCCCGCCAGAAGAAAGGGATACCCGTAGTGCCTGCCCGACAGCAGAACTCCGGTCCCGTAAGCCGCAACGGAGGATCCGAGGCTTCGCAGAACCATTCGCAGGCCGGCGAAGGCATCCCGCTCCTCCTCCTCAAGAGCCGACATGGAGTGCGTGAGAATCAGGTTGTTCAGCATGATGAAGGCTCCGCCTCTGCCCAACAGAAGCAAGGAGAACAGCCCTACCGGCATAACGGCCGACAGGAACAGGCTGATTCCAATGTTCGAGAGGAAAACCAGACGGTAGGTCCGCCGATGGCCCAGCCTCTCCACTAACGGCGGCATGATGAAGGAGGCAAGAAAGAGGACCACCCCATGGACGGTCAGCAAGAGCGACGTCTGCGTATCTGTCCACTCCAGCCTGAATTTGACGATGACATTGATGAACGGATCGATCAGCGCCGCCGACGTGCCCACCAAAAGATTCAGTACACAGAACAGCCAGACGGCCTTCCCCGGAAGCCTCCGCTTGCCTCTACTCCCGGAAGCGGCGGAGCCAACTTGCGAAGTTTCCTTGGGGAGCAGCAGCCCTCTTGAGATGCCCCCCGCCAGCATGAAGACGGCCGCCGTTACGATGGCTCCCTGATAATCCGTGGTCCACCCTCCGATCCAGCGGGGCAGCAGCCCTCCGGCCAACGTCCCGACACCGGTGAAGAGGGTGAATACGGCGAACAGCATGCTGAAGCCTTGGGTCTCTTCCTTCTTCGACTTGCTGTAAGAGTATAACAGCTGAACCTCGGTGGTGATCAGGAGAGCCACTCCCGATGACTGGAGGAATTGAGCGGCGTACATCGCTTCTAGTCCTTGACCGAAACCGAATACCGCATATCCCGCCGACATGAGGAGCAAGCCCAGAACCAGCAAGTTTTTCCTCCCGAGACGGGATGCCAGCATACTGCAAGGGATCGAAGCCGCCCCTGAGACGATGATGCCGAAGGAGGCCACGGCGCCGATCTGCGCCTCATTCAGTCCTGACGCCAGCAGATGCAGATTCAAGAGTAAATTAAAGATACCGATGCTGATTCCCATCATGGACTCCGTCAGCACGAACCAACGAACCCCTCTGGAGAAATGCAGCAAATCCGAGATATATTCTTTCATAGGAACGGATTCTGCCTTTCTTCGAGCAGCCTGCCCGATGCAACCTTACAGAAAAATGGGACGTCTACTAGTTTACATGGAAGGGCAAGGATTGAACAGATTTTTTTAACCATAGGTTGGAGGTGCGCCGTGTCATTGTTTACCGTTCGTCTCCGGGTGGGAATCGCCCTGTTTCTCCTTATTCCAGCCGCGATCACAGGCTGCGCCCTTGATAAGCCCGTCGCGGGTGACAAGCTCTATATCGCCGAGGGCTACAAGGATAGTCTCACCGCCATGGAGCTGACTGAAATTTCGGGCTTTCCCTACTTCACCCCGCCCTATATCTCCATCGCCGAGGACAAGAATCACAGCCAGTATGCCGTTCTCTTCTACCGGACAGGTGAGATCCGCAAAGTGCCTCTTCCCCGCACGCTGGAACAGATCCTGCAGGTTTTGTCCCAAGAAGGCATCTCCCTTCAACTCCAGTCCAACGAGTTCCATAACCTTCATCTGCTTGAGATCCGTGAACGGCTTACCTGGTCCTACGACGATGGAACCCATAAGCTGTACCTGGATCCCGAAGGGAATCCCATAGATCCCTTTGCCGCTCCCCCCTCTTCCCCATAAAAAAACAGCCCGGAGGAATTCCTCCGGGCTGTCCGTCAACCGCACGGTTGCGGTTGGTATATATTATGCGAATGCTTTGTCAGCGATCTTGATGCACTCCGTCGGGCAGCCTTCAGCCGCTTCGGTCAATACTTCTTCCAGGTCGGCGGAAATCTCGGTTACGCCCTTGTTGTTGTCGCCGCCGAAGATCACTTCAGCCAAACCTTCGCCGTCGAAATCGAAAATCTCGGGAGCCGTTGCTCCGCAGGAGCCGCATGCGATACATTCGCCTTTATCAACAACTGTATATTTCGCCATAATCCTTATCCTCCTCTAAGTTCCGTAACTAGTCTAACCTCCTTCAGTTTATCTCAAACCTGTGAAAAAATAATCCCCCCTTACGGGGGGATTCGTTACAAGATTGTGGACGATCTCTGTAAAATCTATGACAGATGAAATCGGTTATCAGCCGGCCATGAAAAGGTTGACATCATCTTGAACATTGCCGATTCCGGCGATGCCGAAGGTCTCCACCAGCACCTTGGCCACGTTCGGGGACAGGAACGCCGGAAGCGTCGGTCCCAGGTGGATGTTCTTCACACCCAGGTACAGTAGAGCCAGCAGAACGATGACTGCTTTTTGCTCATACCAGGCGATGTTGTAGGAGATCGGAAGCTCGTTGATATCGTTCAGCTCGAACACTTCCTTCAGCTTCAGCGCGATGACGGCCAATGAGTAGGAATCGTTGCACTGGCCGGCGTCCAGCACGCGCGGAATGCCTCCGATGTCGCCCAGCACCAGCTTATTATACTTGTACTTGGCGCAGCCTGCGGTCAGGATGACGGTGTCATTCGGCAGTGCGGACGCGAAGTCGGTGTAGTAATCGCGGCTCTTCATGCGGCCGTCGCAGCCTGCCATGACGAAGAAGCGCTTGATGGCCCCGGACTTCACGGCACCGACGACGGTATCGGCCAGGCTCAGTACGGTCTCATGGGCGAAGCCCCCAACAATCTCGCCGGTCTCGATCTCTACCGGAGGCTGGCATTGCTTCGCTTGTTCGATGATGGCGGAGAAGTCCTTGGCACCGCCGTCTTCACGGTCGGCAATATGCTGTACGCCCGGGTAGCCGGACTGGCCGGTGGTGTACATGCGTCCGACGTAGCTGGCCTTCGGCGGCACGATGCAGTTGGTGGTCATGAGAATCGGTCCATTGAAGCTCTCGAACTCCTTATCCTGCTTCCACCAGGCGTTGCCGTAGTTGCCGACGAAGTGGCTGTATTTCTTGAAGGCCGGATAGTAGTGGGCCGGCAGCATTTCGCTGTGGGTGTAGACGTCTACGCCAGTGCCTTCGGTCTGTTTCAGGAGATCCTCCATATCCCGCAGATCGTGTCCGGAAATCAGGATGCCCGGGTTCTTGCCTACGCCGATGTTGACCTTGGTGATCTCGGGATGACCGTAGGTGGAGGTATTGGCGGTATCCAGGAGCGCCATGACGGTTACGCCGACCTTACCCGCTTCCATGTTCAGAGCGACCAGATCGTCGGCGGACAGGGTGTCGTCCAGAGTGGCCGCCAAGCCTTTTTGGATGAAGGCGTTGACGCTGTCATCGGCATAGCCCAGCTGGAACGCATGCTCGGCATAAGCCGCCATTCCCTTTAAGCCATAGGTCAGCAGCTCCCGCAGGGAACGCACGTCCTCGTTCTCCGTCGCCAATACGCCCACTTCCGCTGCCTTGGCATCCAATTCCTCTTCGCTGTCGGCGAACCATTCAGCCGCCTCCGGCAGCGGGCCGGCGAACAGCACGCCTTGGGCCTCCGCCGCTTTCTTCATCTCGGCACGGAGTGCCAGACCTTCACGGACCCGGTCAATGAATACGACGCGGTCGAAGTTGGCGTTGGTAATGGTGGCGAACAAGCCGTCCATGACGAATTTGTCGGCTGCCTTCACATCGGCGCCCGCTGCGCGGGCCTTCACGCTGTAGTAGGAGATGCCCTTCAATACGAACATCAGAAGATCCTGCAGATTGGCTACGTCGCTGGTCTTGCCGCATACGCCTTGGATGGTGCAGCCGGTGCCTTTAGCCGCTTCTTGGCATTGGTAACAGAACATTTGAGACATGGTGAAGGTTCCTCCCTGATCATATGAGATTGGATTTATGGGTTCAAGCGATTGCTAACGATTGTCTGTTGCCTAGGGGTCACTTATTGGACCAGTTGGCCGTCTAAGCCGACGGTAACCTCACGGTAAGGCACGATGGTGCCCGATTGGAGCATGGCCTGCTTCACCGCTTGCACGATGCCGCCGCAGCACGGCACAACCATCCGCACCACTGTAATGCTCTTGATCTCATTCTTCGCCAGAATCTCCGTCAGCTTCTCGGCATAGAACGCATTGTCGTCCAGCTTCGGACAGCCGATGACGGTGATGTGGTTCTTGATGAAATCCCGATGGAAGTCTCCGTAGGCAAATGCCGTGCAGTCCGCCGCTACCAGCAGATTGGCATTCTGGAAGAACGGCGCGGCCGGGCTGACCAGATGAATCTGGATGGGCCACTGCTGAAGCTCGGATTGCGGCTTGCCGGAGAATGCCGCCTGCGGGGCTTCGGCCATTACCGGGTCCGGACGGCTTGCCGGCCGTTCGATCTTGGCCGACATGGAGCCCGGGCAGCCTCCCATCCCGTGGCTGTGGCCATGGGCATGGCCGTGGTGGTGATGGTGACCATGGGCATGGGGCTCCGGCCGTTGAACGGAGCCGGGCTTTTGTCCGCCGGCCACATAACGGGCCAGCGCCTCGTCCGCATCGGTCCGCCGCTGCATCTCAGAAACCCGCTTCTCCACCGCAGACTCATCGAAATCCTCGGCTTCCCGCTGGATGATCTCGATGGCGCCGGTCGGACAATTCGGCAGGCATGCGCCTAATCCGTCGCAGTAGATATCGCTAACCAGCTTGGCTTTGCCGTCGATAAGCTCCAGTGCGCCTTCAGCGCAGGCTGTAATGCAGACGCCGCAGCCGTTGCACAATTCTTCGTGGATATGAACCATGCTGCGTATCATATCGTTCATCCCTTTCGTTCGCGCTTTACGTTATGGGGTCATTATAGTAGACTGGGCAAGGAGAGAACGGTAACCGATGTTACCGATCCGAATCGTTCACAGAGGTGTCATAATTTGAACATCGATACGTCGGTCCTGAAGAAGAATCTGCTGTTCCGCACCAAGTCCGATGAAGAGATCCTAAGCCTGCTGTCCCGGATTCGGACCATCATGAGATCCTGCGGCAAGAATGAACTGATCGTGACCGAGGGGGAGCCTGCAACCTTGATGGGGCTTGTCCTGTCCGGCACCGTCGAGGTGCAGAAGATTTTCTCCACCGGCAAGACCGTTACGGTGTCCCGCTTCTCGGGGGGCTCCACCTTCGGGGAGGCCGTCATCTTTTCGAAGACCAATGTGTACCCCGCCACCGTCGTTTCCGTTGAACCCTCCACCATCCTCCTCTTCCCTAAGCAGGAGCTGCTGAAGCTGTTCACGCTGGATATGGAGATCATGGGCACCTTCATGCAGAACATGTCCGAGCGGCTGGTGCTGCTGAACCAGAAGATCGAGATTCTGTCCCTGGGCACCCTGCGCCAGCGGATCGCCCACTACCTCTTGAAGGAATCCAAAAAACAAAAAACGGAAAGGATCACCCTTCCGTTCAATAAACGCGTATGGGCCGAGCACTTGAACAGCGCGCGGCCGTCCCTCTCCCGGGAGCTCATCTATCTCAGAGACAATGGCTACATCGAATTCGAGGGCGATGTGATCCAGCTGCTGAAGGTGGATGCCTTGGAAGCCCTATTGGAATAGCTCCGGACCGGGAATCAGGTCCGGCACCGCCCCCGCCGCTTCATCCCGATGCCGGTATTCCCCGGTTGCAGGCTCCCACAGGTAATCCCCGGCCCACTCCCTTCCATACCGCGCGACGGCCTCCACCGCACACCCGATCTGGTCCGCCTCCTCTACGGTCATAACCGGATGGAGCGATACACGGACCCATCCCGGCTTCCATGCGGAGCAGCCCGCCTTGATCTGCCCGGACAGCTTATAGGAGGCCTCCGGGCCAATTCCGAACAGATAGTGGCCATAGCTGCCGGCACAAGAGCAGCCGCCTCTCGCCTGAATGCCGAAGCGGTCGTTCAAGAGCCGCGTTGCCAGCAGGTGGGGCAAGCCGCCTATGGTCATCGAGACGATGGCCTTCCTCTCCCGGTTCCGCTTCTCCAGGATACGAACGTTCGGCACGGCCTCCAGCCGTCTCCACAGCACGTCCAGTAGCATGAGCTCCCGGATGGCCATCCGGTCCGGACGCATATGCTCCTTCAGCCGGATGCACAAGGCCGTCCGGATGGTCTGCAGGAAGCCCGGTGTGCCTCCATCCTCACGCTCCTCCAGATCCGCCACGTACAACCGCCCTCCCCACGGATCCGTCCATTGGACCGTTCCGCCTCCGGGGTGATCGGGTATTCCGCTCCGGGCCAGCCGGGAATCGAACACCAGCACCCCGTTGGTGCCGGGCCCTCCCAGGAATTTGTGGGGAGAGAAGAGGACGGCGTCCAGCTTGGCAAGAGGATCCGCGGGATGCATATCGATGGCGGTGTAAGGGGCTGATGCGCTGTAATCCGCTACAATAATTCCCCCATGTGCGTGCATGATGCGGGCCAGCTGGGGGATGGGCGTCTCGATGCCCGTCACGTTGGAGCATGCGGTGAAGGCTCCGATCTTGCAGAGCCGGTGCGGGTATTCCTTCAGCAGCTCCTCCAGATGCCGCGGAGATACGCGTCCGTCCCGGTCCGGCGGGACGATAACCACTTCGCCTATGGTTTCCAGCCAGGAGATCTGATTCGAATGATGCTCCATATGAGTGATGAAGATCAGCGGCCGTTCCTCCTCACGCAGAGCCACCCTCCCCTTCGCCCATTCGGGCAGACGAAGTCCCATCATCCGCTGTAGCTTGTTGACGGCACCGGTCATTCCCGTCCCGCAAGCGAGCACCGCATCCAGCGGTCCCGCTCCCACATGCCGCTTAATAAGCGCCAGGGCGGACTTGTAGGCGGCGGTCATGGCTCCTCCCGTATAGTTGCTTCCCGTATGCGTATTCCCTACGCAGGGTCCGACCGTCTCCGCCATATACGTTTCGATCGGGCGGTACAAGCGCCCGGTGGCGCACCAGTCGGCATACAGCAGACGCTTCTCGCCGCATGGCGTTCGGATGCGCTCATCAAGGCCGATCACATTCCTCCGGACGGCGCCGAACAGCCGCTCCAAAGCGTCCATCCCTTCCTCTTCCCCGCGCCCCTGCTCCTTCCCCGCGGTAAGCTCTTCGTCCGTTGCTGGATACACCGGTGGATTCCGTCCGTCACGCATGCTCTGCATGGGCTATTGCGCCGCCTTTCGTTTCCGATATCCCTCATCCTCTCTCAATGTATGCAGGGAAGCCGGAATAGGCGAAAGCGGAGTTTTTTGAATGCGCTATCATATACGCCGTTCCTTTGTCAACCCAAAATCACCTTAAGATTTCTCATGGTTTTCTAATAATCAAGGCTCATGTCAGAGAGAGCCTGCGGTTCAGGCGTCTCTGCCAAATCCATGAAATTTGCGGTCTGCTATACTGGGTTCAGGCAAGACAACCCGCAAGCCGCGCAGCCAACACGCTCGGTCAAGCAAAACTACAAAGGAGGCTACACCATGAACTTCAAACAACACATCCTTCGCCCTTTTGCCACCGTTGGTCTGGCCACCGCCCTCGCTTGGACGGGGCTGGCCATTACAGCTCCCGCTCCTGCAGCAGCAGCTGCAATTGAAATTAACGCATTATCCAAGGCAGACGCGATCATCGCCACCGGCAACAAATATTTGGGGAC
Organism: Oryzibacillus soli; assembly: GCF_051594765.1. Taxonomy (NCBI): domain Bacteria; kingdom Bacillati; phylum Bacillota; class Bacilli; order Caryophanales; family Paenibacillaceae; genus Oryzibacillus; species Oryzibacillus soli. The sequence continues at coordinate 57,631 of NZ_JBPPGJ010000018.1, read as the reverse complement.
TCCCTACCAATTCGGCGCCCCTTCCGGCGTAACCAGCGTATTCGATTGCTCCTCGTTCACCCAGTATGTCTACAAGAAGAACGGCATCTATCTGCCGCGCAGCTCTAGAGAGCAGGCTACGAAGGGCTATTATGTGTCCCGCAGCAACCTGCGTAAAGGCGACCTGGTGTTCTTCTCCACCCGCAGCTCCGGCGGCAAAATCGCCCACGTCGGCATCTACGCCGGTTACGGTAAAATTCTGCACACCTTCGGTGCAGGCGGAGTCCGCTACTCCAGCCTGGGCTCCGACTGGTGGAGCTCCCACTACATCACCGCCCGCCGCGTGATCAACTAAAACACTCCCCATTAAGAGCCGTCCCATCAGGGACGGCTCTTGGCGTTCATCTTCAGCCGGGCGGTCATCAAGGTCCCTTGACCCAACCGGCTCCGCACTTCAATGCCGCCGCCATGTTCTTCGACGATCTTCTTGGCGATGGATAAGCCTAAGCCGCTGCCCCCGGTCTTCCGGTTCCGCGCCTGATCCGCCCGGTAGAACCGGTCGAACAGCTTGCCGAGATGCTCCGGAGCAATGCCCTCTCCCCGGTCCTCCACCTCTAGAACGGCCTCCTCCTCTTCGGCACGTAAACGAACGGTTACCGCTTCGGTGCTGTACTTCATCGCATTGTCCAGCAGGATGATCAGGAGCTGCTTCAGCTTCAACGGGTTGCCTAAGACTACCGCGTTCCTCGCAGACTCATCCGCCTCGAGCTCCACCGTCCTGCCGAAGGTCCGGGACAGCTCGCCGGCGGTCCGGGCGATCAGCTTCCACAGCTTGACCGTCCCCAGCTCGGTCCGACCCGTATTTTCTTCCGTGTCTGCCAGCAGGAGCAGCCCCTCCACCAGCTCCTTCAACCTCACGGCCTCCTGCTCGATGGCCTCCACCGCCTCCTCCCGGAGGGCGGGATTGTCGCCGCCCCAACGGCGGAGCAGCCCTGCATAGCTGCGGATGACGGTCAGAGGGGTCCGCAGCTCGTGGGAGGCATTCTGAACGAAATGACGCTGCCGCTCATAATTGTTCTCCAGCCGGGCCATCATCCGGTTGAAGGTTTGGCCCAGCCTGCCGAATTCATCCTTCTCTCTCGTGTAATCCGGAGCAAGCCGGTCGAAGCTGCCGCTTCGTTCGATCCGCTCCATCGTTCCGGCCAGCTGCGCCACCGGCTTGAAGATCCATCGGACATACGTAACGGCAATCAGAACGGAGAACAGAAGCCCGATTACAAAGCCGGAGCCCAGAGTCAAGAGCAGCAGCCGCAAATAACCCCGGAACAGGCTGAACGACCGGGTCAGCTCCAGCACTCCGACCTGCTGCCTCTCCGGGAGCATCAGGATCGGCACTTGAATGGAGATGACCCGGACCGAGCCTTTGGCAATGATCCGCGTATGGTATTCCTTCCGGTAGACGGGAATTAATTGCTCCAGCTCCAGATCCTTGCGCACCTCCGCATGGATCTGTTGATCCGGACCGATGATCCGGAGCATCATGTGGTCCTGCATGAACTCCTCCAGCAGATCGGGAGCGGCCCACATGGCTGGCTGCCGCACCTCCGGCTTGCGGAGGATGGTCTGGGCCCGGTTCCAGAGGAACCGGACCTCGGCGTCCGTGGTGGTCCGGACGAAGAAGACATAGATCAGGAGCGTATAGAACGTGAGGATGGCGGCCAAGCCCGCCATGGTGAAGATCAGGATCCGGGCTTTAAGGGTCATGGCATCAAGCCTCCTCCGCTCCACGGAGGCAGTATCCGATCCCTCGCACCGTATGGATCAGCTTCTTTTTGGCCCCCTTATCGATCTTCTGCCGGAGATACCGGATATAGACATCCACCAGGTTGGTTTCCCCCGCAAAATCAAAGCCCCACACCTCCGACAGCAGCCGTTCCCGGGAAAGCGGAATGCCCGGATGACGGAGCAGATGGATCAACAGATCGAACTCCCGCGGCGTCAATTCGATGGGATTGTCGTCCCTCGTGACGGTCCGGCTCTTCAGATCGGCGGTCAAGCCGTCGAATGTAAGGCTGATCTCGCCTTCGTCGGCACTTGCAGCAGTCCGTGCCGTACGGAGCATCGCCCGGATCCGGGCGGAGAGCTCCTCGTAATCGAACGGTTTGGTAATGTAATCATTCGCTCCCAGATCCAGTCCCTTCACCTTATCGGACAGTGCATCCCTTGCCGTCATCACCAATACCGGCACCCGGGGGTTCTGTTCACGAAGCTCCGCCAGAAGCTCGAAGCCATCCTTGCCCGGAAGCTGCAGATCCAAGAGAATACAGCTCCAATCCCCCTGCAGCGCCAGCGCTAGCCCCTCGCCGCCTTCCTCCGCCCATTCCACGCCGTAGCCTTCATGCCGAAGCTCCAGCTCCAGCACCCGGGCGATCCGCTGCTCGTCTTCGATGATCAGGATCCGGTCGGCCACCCTATTCGCCTCCGCGGTTTTTCTTCTAGTGTGGCTCATCCGGGCATGAAAAAACCAGCCGCCCCGCACGATGCGGAACGGCTGGCGCCGATTAGCCCGCCGCTTCCAGCGAGCTTATAGTGGATTCGATCTCTTCTCTCGTAACGGTGCTCAACAAGGAGATTGGATACTCCAGCGACTTGCGCATATAGTCCAGCGCCTCATTCCGCTGTCCCATAGCCTCAAGGACCAAGCCGTAGTTATAATAAGCCTCCGGGAAGGTCGGCTTCAGCTCCTCCAGCTTCTTGTACAGCGCAAGCGCCTCCTCGTACTCTCCCCGAAGGTAATGGGTCTGCCCCAGATTATCGATGATGACGCCGCCGGACTCATTGAATTCATAGGCTTCCCGATTGAAGGCCAACGCCTTGTCCAGGTCCCCCGAGAGAATATAATAATAGCCCAGCGTCCCATAGAGGTTGGTGTTCTTGAACTCCTCGTACAGCTTCTCCATCTTGGCCGTCGCTTCCTCGAGTCTCCCCTGCTTCCAGAGGAGCAGCGATGCATTGGACTCCAGCCCCATCTCTTCCTCCCGGCTCAGCTTGAAGCCGCGAGCGCGCTGAAGCATCTCTTCCGCCAGCTCCAGCTTGCCCAGCTTCAGCAGCAGGAAGGAGTAGCCGATCAGGTACTGCGGCTTGCAATCCTTCCGGACCGCGGCTTTATTAAGCCATGTCAGGGCTTCCTGCATCTTGCCCTGCTGATAATTAACGTTGCCCAAGTAGGCGTAGATGGAGGTCAGGCTGCGGGAGCCCCACCAGACGATGAATAGGATAAAAGCCGCAACGCCCAGCCAGACGTTCGTCTTCAGAAGAATCCATAAGACCAGAATAGGGATGGCTACTTTCAAGAGACCTGTTATCAGCTTCATGGTGATTCGCTTCCTCCTCGGCGCTTCTCGCCGCGTCCTACGGCTCTTGGCCAGGGGACGCAGCGCTACTATCGTACCACATTTTTGAAGCAGCCGCTAAGGGGAGGAGGGCTGTCAGCGTTTTTGTACCCAATCCGCCACATCCCGGATCAGCTCCGGCGACACGTGGGCGGGAGCCGAGTATTCGGCCGGCAGCGAGGCCCCTTCCCCTTCGGTCAGCATATGATTCAGCTTCGGGTACAGACGGAAGGTGACATCCTTGCGTCCCTCCAGCGCCTTGCGCCACAGCTCCAGATGATCCGGCGTCACCTGATAGTCCCGTCCTCCTTGGACGATCAGGAGCGGTCCGGGAATCGACCGGGCATCCTCGGCTGCATGGGTATTCCGAAGATCCATCCAATAGAAAGGACTTCCCAGAGCATACTCCTTCGGAGGCTTCCGGGGATCGAAATCCTTGCTCTGCAGAAGGGCAGCCTGACCCTGCATAAAAGCAGCCTGCTCCTTCGGCAGCAGTCCCTGTCCGCTCAAATACGCGTATTGGTCCGCCAGGACCTCCTCCAGCGGCTTGGCCGGACCCGAGAGCACGATGCTTCCGGCGATCCGGCTGCCCGTATCCGCCTTCTTGATTCTCGGGATCATCATCCCGCCCAGACTGTGCCCCGCCACATAGATGCGGGCCGAATCGATCTCGCTGCGAGTGCCGAGCAGCTTCACCGCTTCCACCGCGTCCGCGACGGTCTCCTCTTGAACGGTCATCTGGGGCAGCAAGGCGCTCTTCAGGTTATGCTCCTTGGTCCGCTTCTCATAGCGGAGCACAGCGATGCCTTGTGCGGACAAGCCTGCAGCCAGATCGCGGAAGGGCTTCAGCGCCATCACGGAGCTGTCCCGGTCCGACGGTCCGGAGCCGTGAACCAGAACAACGGCCGGGAACGGCCCCTCGCCGGCGGGAAGGGTTAAGGTGCCGGGAAGCTGCCACGGCGCTTGGCCCAGGACCACCTCCACCTCGCGGTAGCTACCGGGCCGGTCGTAATCCGCAGGGCGGTACAATGCCTCCAGGGGGTTGGCGGGGAACCATTGGAAATCATCCACCTGCCCTTGACCGTTGAGACGGATGGTCAGGTCCAGCTGCGTCTGCGGTCCACGATATCCCAGATGCACGGAACGGTGGACCGCATTGGCCTCCGCACGGGATGCGCCCGGCACCGGAGACAGCTTGCCGAACTGCTGCTCGGCGGCCGTCCATACCGTTGCGGCCATCGGATCCGGCAGCAGCTTCCTAAGCTCGTCACTCATCCGGGCTAAGGCCCCCGCTCCATCCTTCAGCTGCAGGAAGCTTGCGAACTCCCGGGCCGCCCCTGTCTCATTCATCCGGAACATTCCCGGACTCTCTTCCTGTACGCCCAACCAATCCCGGGCCACATCCGCGGGAATCATGGTTCGGTTCCCTTCCAGCTTGACCGGCGACGCCAGCCGTACCTTCTCCCCGTTCCAATCGATCTCCTTCGAGCCGATTGGCAGCTCGATCCGAAGGTCGCCCTTGGTCCAGACGGCCGTATCCCGATCCTCCAGCCATCCGACCGCCGCCCCGGTCTGCTCCCCGAGGACGCGCAGCGGATAGTACACCCCCTCTTTCGTCGAGCCCTCTGCGTTCGCTGTACCGGCCCATGCCGGCCCTGCCATTGCGAGCACCAAGCTCCACATTCCCAGCTTTTTGATTCCGTTCATCGTCCAACCTCTCCTTTGTCTCTTATTTCACCCGCCGGAACAACAGGTACGAATACAGCACCGGGACTGCAACCGCTACAACCAGTGCCGTCAGGGACACCCCTTGAGACCATCCGGAAGGCAGCGCCACACTGAACGCGATGACGGCACCTGCCGCAGTCCAGATCGGCGCCGCCATCCTGTGGGTTCCGCGCCAGACAGTCTCGTTGGCCAGCGTCCAAGGCGTCCGGATGCCGAAGGTGTAGTTGAAGCGGATCTGGCCCATATAGTTGCCCAGGACCATCAGCAAGAGTCCCATACCCAGAGAGCTGACCCATTGCGGGCTGACCTGGTAGCCCAGATTGTACGCCACCATGAACAAGCCCGTGAAGGAGATGAACAAGGTGACCGCCCAGCGGAAAATCCGGTACGCCCGCTCGAAATAGGCGAAGGCCTCTTTCCGGGGATCGAAGCCCCGGGTTGCTTTGGTCAAGATCGGCAATCCGGCTCCCAGTAGGGCCAGCATCAGGATCGCCCAAGGACGCTCCATCGTCCGGTCCACACCGCTGCTTGAGAAGTGGGTGCCCATCCGCTCTGGCAGCTCCCGGTACAGCAGGACAGCGGCTGCCGCCGGCAGCAGGCCGATCAAGATCATGATCAGATCCGTTCTATTCCATTTCATCGGAATCCTCCTCCTTAGGTTGGGATTGGTCCTCCGCGGGTTCTCCCATCAAGCCCAGCAGCCAGCCCATAACCTCTTGAACGACCGTCGTGTTAAGCGAATAGACGATATGCTGGCCGCGTCTCTCATCGAATACGAGACCTGCCTGCTTCAGCGCATTCAAGTGGTGGGAGATGCTCGGCTTGGTCATGTGGAAGTGATCGGCGATCTCTCCTGCCGTTCGGTCCCCTCCGCGCAGGAGCTTCAAGATCTGACGCCTTGTCGGATCGGACAAGGCCTTGAAGGACTCATTCATGGCAATCCCCTTTCGTTTAGATATTTAGATAATTATCTAAATATCTAACGGATAGCTCCATCCTATTCCTTCCCCTTCTCTTTGTCAAGCTGCTCGACACAATTGCATACGAATACGCCCACATCGGACCTGTTCCCTGCCCGGGGACTCTTTTATAATAGGAGTACGTGCCTTACCATCCTATTAGTCGGGAGAGATGACATGCGCTTGTCCAACAAAATCGGAGTGATCGTGGATAGCTTCGGCCTTGGTGTTCGACCCGGGCTGTTGAAAGCCAAGGAGGTCGGAGCCGACGGCGTTCAGCTCTATGCCGTCGAGGGCGAGATGGAGCCGGAGCGCTTGGATCCTGCCTCCCGAAGGGAGCTTCGGTCGTATATCGGCTCGCTCGGCCTGGAGATCTCGGCGCTGGTCGGGGATCTCGGCGGTCACGGCTTCCAGGACCGGGGCGCCAACCCGGCCAAGATCCAACGCTCCAAGCGGATTCTGGAGCTGGCCTTGGAGCTGGGGACCCGCGTCGTCACCACCCACATCGGCATCGTACCCGAGGACCGGAACGGCGAAGTATACCACGCCATGCAGGCGGCGTGCGAGGAGCTGGCCGGTTATGCCCACCGGAACGGCGCCTATTTCGCCATCGAGACGGGGCCGGAAACGGCCGCGCATCTGAAGAGCTTCCTGGACACCTTGGGCTCAAAGGGCGTGTCCGTCAATTATGACCCGGCCAACCTGGTTATGGTGACCGGAGATGATCCCGTTCAGGGAGTCTACACACTGAAGGACTACATCGTACATACCCACGTGAAGGACGGGATCCGCCTGACCGCGACGGACCCCCGCAACATCTACGGCGCCCTGGGCTATGAACGGGTCCGGGGGGAGTATTACAAGGAAGTTCCCTTGGGAGACGGCAGCGTGGACTTCCCCGCCTATTTCGCAGCCTTGCAGGACATCGGCTACAGCGGCTACCTGACCATCGAACGAGAGACCGGAGACCGGCCGGAGCAGGATATTCGGCGGGCCGTGGACTATATCAAGCAATTCCGATAACCCCGGAACGTCAAAAAACCGCCCTTCGAACTGCTTGATGCAGCCGAAGGGCGGTTTACGTCTTACGCAGATCGAGCGGTGTCAGTCGCAGCGGCTGACTTCCGCCGTCCCCTGCTCAACCTGGATCTTCTCGGATACGGTATCCCGCACCACATTCATCACGAGCTGAAGCATATAGTTCAGATCGCTCTGGGTCTGCTGGAATTCCGCCACGATGGGAATGGAGTCCAGCTCGTCCTGCAGCGCATGGATCTCGCTGTCGATCTTCTTGACCATCTCCGGGTTCTTGAAGGTCTGCTCAAAAGCCACCGCTTCCTTCTGCTTCTTCTTGATGGCGCTGATCAAGCTCTGGACGTGTTCATTGATGGCGATCTGTTTCTCCGCTTTCTTATAGATGTCCACCTCGGCGGAAGTCGTGATCAGCTGGGCCAGCTCCTTCGCCTTGGCGATAATGTCCGCCCGAACGATGGATTCGGTAACGGTGTAGTGCTCCATCCCGCATTCCAGCCCGTTCAGCTCCGCGTAGCACGGCTTGCCGTCCTCGTGGTCATGGTCATGATGCTGTGACATGGATCGATGTCCCTCCTTGGTTGACTATTGATGGCCTAGCGTTATTGTACGGCTTCGGGCACGCCCTCGTCCACTAATTCGGCTCTCAGCAGCCAGGATTGGGGCTCGGTGATCTTCACCCGGACGAATGTGCCGATCAGCTCCTTCGGTCCGGTTAAGTGCACCAGCTTGTTGGTACGGGTCCGGGCAGCCAGCACATCCGGGTTGGTCTTGCTCTCCCCCTCCACCAGCACCTCCACGGTTTGCCCTCTCATCCGTTCGTTGCTTGCCTTGCACAGCTCGGTCATCACGTCGTTCAGACGCTTCAGACGCTGCTTCTTCACCGGCTCCGGCACATCATCCGCCATGGAAGCCGCCGGCGTCCCTTCGCGGGGTGAATAGATGAAGGTGAAGGCCGCGTCATATTCCACTTCCTTGACCAGCGACAGCGTCTCCTCGAACTGCTCCTCGGTCTCACCCGGGAAGCCAACGATGATGTCCGTCGTCAGGACCACGTCAGGGATGGCTTCACGGATTTTGCGCACCAGCTCTAGATACTGCTCTCGCGTATATTTGCGGCTCATGGCCTTCAGCACCGCCGTGCTGCCGGACTGGACGGGGAGATGAATATGCTCCATCAGGTTGCCCTTCTTGGCCAGAACCTCGATCAGCCGGTCGTCAAAATCCCGCGGATGCGAAGTGGTAAACCGGACCCTCGGGATATCGATCTTGCGGACATCGTCCATCAGATCCGCAAAGGAATAGTCCAAGCCTTCGAAATCCTTGCCGTAGGCGTTTACATTTTGACCTAGCAGCATGATTTCTTGGAAGCCCTGGCGCGCCAGCTCACGGACCTCCGCGATGACGTCCTGGGGCATCCTGCTCCGCTCCTTGCCGCGGGTGTATGGGACGATGCAGTAGGTGCAGAACTTGTCGCAGCCGTACATGATGTTGACCCAGGCTTTGATGCCCTCGCGCTTCTTCGGAAGGTTCTCGATGATATTCCCTTCCTGGGACCACACCTCCACCGCCATCTCCTTGTTGAAATAAGCTTCCATCAGGAGATGCGGCAGACGGTGAATATTGTGGGTGCCGAATATGAGATCGACGAAGGAATACGTCTGCAAGATCCGGTTGACTACGGTTTCCTCCTGGGACATGCAGCCGCAGACACCCAGGATCAGATCCGGCTTCTGGGTCTTCAGCGTCTTCATGTGTCCCAACTCGCCGAATACCTTGTCCTCCGCATTTTCCCGGACCGCACAGGTGTTCAACAGAATGATGTCGGACTGGCGGCGGTCGTCGGTTTCCCGGTAGCCCATCTCCTCCAGCAGACCCTTCATCGTTTCGGTATCGTGTTCGTTCATTTGGCAGCCGTAAGTATAGATGGTGTAATACTTGCCCTTGCCCATCTCCCGGAGCTCTTCGGGAACGCAGCTCTCGTACTGCACTTGAATCTCTTCCTTGCCGCGGCGCTTGCCTTCCTTGTAGCTCGGCTCTGCCAAGATGCTGATATTCCGTCCCTTGACGCGGAGCTTCTTGCCGAACTCATCGTCCCGAAGCACCTTGACCTCTGATAGATTAAAATATTGGGAGTAATCCTTGCCCGAGTCGGATTTTAAGTCCGATGAGCTTTGGTTCCCCTTCTTCATGGACGCACATCCTTTCTAGCATTTCCTTTTCGAGAATAGGTTGAAAATCCATTATATGATTATAACATTTCGAAATAAGGTTCGCTACGAGAAGGACGGGACAAAAAAAACAATGCCCCGCCGGTTCTTCAGAACGTCAGCGGGACACCGTATGCGTGGGTGGTTCACAAGAAAAGCGGGTCACCGAAGGTGCCCGCAGGGTTGGATGGCTTACAGCAGAACCTCGGCCATATCCCCGTTCTTCACGGCGGCGGCGTTGGCTTCGTCTGTGTCGATATGCATGTCAAGCGCGAAGGAATCGGATACGCGGGCAACCACGTTCTCGAAAATAACCGGACGTTCGCTGTTCACGCGAACGGACAGCAGCTGCTTGTCCTTGATGCCCCACTTCTCGGCGTCAGAGGTGTGGAAATGGATGTGACGGGCGGCAACGATTACGCCGTCCACGGCTTCGACTTCGCCGGCCGGGCCGACGATCTTGATGCCCGGAGTGCCGTCCGTGTTGCCGGACTCGCGGACCGGAGCTGCCACGCCCAGAGAGAAGGCGTCTGTTCTGGAAATTTCGAGCTGTGTTTTATTCCGGGCCGGGCCCAGAATCCGAACTTTATCGAACTTGCCCTTCGGGCCGATGACGGCGACGGTCTCTTCCGCGGCGTACTGGCCGGGCTGGGAAAGATCCTTGAATACCTTCAATTCGTAGCCTTCGCCGAACAAAACGTTAATGTGCTCCTTGGACAAGTGAATGTGGCGTGCAGATACGCCTACGGGTACCATTTTCATGTGAACGGTCTCCTGCCTTCCGACTGTATTCATATTTTTGCTCACCTGTTATACTCACCCACATTATAACAAGAACAAAAGGAAAAGGCATATGTTTTTTACACATATGCCACGATGATTTCACATCTTATTTAAATTCTGCCACCAAACGTTCAAATTCACTCTCAGAAATTTGAAGATTTTGTTTGGAGAGGGACTCCTGCTTGAAGCCCGGCACCTGATCCTCGTAGCTTGGCTTGCTGGTATCCTGATAGATCAGGCCTGTCAGCATGCCGCCGGTTTCCATCAAGCGGGTCATGGCTTGGATCCGGTTGGACGAATCGTAGCCCTCCTCTTGGTCCAGATTCACGATGTTATCCTTGAACCAGTCGTAGGTGTTAATTTTGTTGAAGGTTACGCAAGGGCTGAATACGTTGATCAAGGAGAAGCCCTTGTGCTTGATGCCCGCTTCGATCAGCGTCGTCAGCTGCTTCAGATCGCTGGAGAACGATTGGGCGACGAATGTGGCGCCGACCGACAGAGCCATCTCCAACGGGGACAGCGCGGACTCGATGGAGCCCTGCGGGGTGCTCTTGGTCTTGAAGCCCGGAGCACTCCGTGGGGAGGTCTGGCCTTTGGTCAAGCCGTAGATCTGGTTATCCATGACGATATACGTGATGTCGATGTTGCGGCGGATCGCATGGACCGTATGCCCCATCCCGATGGCGAAGCCGTCGCCGTCGCCGCCTGCGGCGATGACGGTCAGCTCGCGGTTGGCCATCTTCAGGCCTTGGGCGATGGGCAGCGAGCGCCCGTGCACGCCGTGGAAGCCGTATGCATTGATGTAGCCGGAGATCCGGCCGGAGCATCCGATACCGGAGACGATAGCCAGGCTTTCAGGCTCGAGGCCCGCATTGGCAGCCGCTCTCTGGATGGCCGCCTGGACGGAGAAGTCTCCGCAGCCGGGACACCAGTTCGGCTTCACGTTGTTGCGGAAGTCTTTTAATGTTGCCATGCGATCAACCCCTTGCAATGTTTGTAGATTTCGGCGGGAAGGAACGGATTGCCGTTATATTTGAGCATGCTCTCGATCTTGTCGGCATGCCCCAGGTTCAGCTTGATAAGAGATGCCAGCTGGCCGGTGGCGTTGTTCTCCACCACAACCACTTTACGGGCTTGATTCAGGTAAGGCGCCAGCTCCTCGGACGGGAACGGATGCAGCTGACGGACCGTCACGTGGTTCGTCTTGATGCCTTCCGCTTCCAGGCGGGCGCGGCCTTCATCGATGGTTCCGCCGGTGGACCCCATGCCGATGATCAGCAGGTCCGGAGCGGCATGCTTGGCGTCGGCTTTGATCGCGTTCGTCACCTTCACGTGCTTCAGCTTCTCCATCCGCTTATCCATCATCTTCTGACGGTTAACGGGAGATTCGGACGGGCGGCCGGTCTCGTCGTGCTCGACGCCGGTCACATGGTGCAGACCGTGCTTGGTGCCCGGAATGACGCGGGGCGAAACTCCGTCTTCGGAGAAGGCGTACCGCTTGAACTGCTCATTCTCCGAGAGCTCCGGAGGATTCGAGATCAGCTTGCCGCGGTTGATGACGATCTTGCTGTAGTCCAGAATCTCCGAGGATTGTTTGCCCAGGGACAGCTGCAGGTCGGTCAGTAGAATGACCGGGCATTGATGCTGCTCCGCCAGGTTGAACGCCTCGACGGTATCATAGAAGCACTCCTCGATGGTGCTGGGGGCCAGGACGATCTTCGGGATCTCGCCATGGGTACCGTAGATCATGGCGAAGACGTCGGATTGCTCCTGCTTCGTGGGCAAGCCGGTGGACGGGCCGCCACGCTGCGTATCCACGATAACGACCGGAGTCTCCGTCATACCGGCCAAGCCGATGGCTTCCATCATCAGGGACAAGCCGGGACCGGCAGAGGCGGTCATGGCACGGGCGCCGCCGTAATTGGCCCCGATGGCCATGGTTACGGCCGCAATCTCGTCTTCGGTCTGAATGACGGTTCCGCCCAGCTTGGGCAGAGCCTTGATCAGGTATTCCATGATTTCGGAGGCCGGCGTGATCGGGTAAGCGGGCATGAAGCGGCAGCCTGCAGCCACTGCACCCAGGCCGATTGCATCGTTGCCGATGATGAACATCTTCTGCATGCCGTCCGCAGGCTCCAGCCGGAATTCCTCCAGCGGGCCGCCGGCTTGGGCAAGGACGAAGTCGGAGCCCTGCTTGACGGCCTCGATGTTCTTCTCCACCACTGCCGGACCCTTACGGCCGAACTCTTCCTCCACCGCTTTATTGAAGACTTCCAGCGGCAATCCCAGAAGGGCCCAGGATGCGCCGGAAGCCACCATGTTCTTCATTAGGGAAGTCCCCAGGTCTTCCGCCATCTTCGTGATCGGCACGGCGAACAGACGGGCCTTGACGCCCTCCGGCACCACGGGGTTGAACTTGGCGTCCGCCACAATGACACCGTTCTCACGAAGCTCATGGGCATTCACATCGATCGTTTCTTGGTCGAATGCAACGAGTATATCCAAGTCGTCGGAGATAGCCCGGATGGGTTTGGTGCTGATCCGGATTTTATTGTTGGTATGTCCGCCTTTGATCCGGGACGAAAAATGGCGGTATCCGTATAAATAGTAGCCGAGGCGGTTCAGAGCCGTGGAGAAAATCCGGTCGGTACTCTCCACACCTTCACCCTGCTGGCCTCCGATCTTCCAGGACAATTGACTGATCACGACGCCCACTCCTTAGATGGTGAAAATGAAAACGCAGTATTTTCCTTCACATAAACGACAACTTTAAGGTTCATCCAAATTTTATGCCTTCGCTACTAAAAAGGCAAGCAAATTTGACGAAATTGTTACATTCCCATTTTCGATGAAATTCATACGGGAATGCGATCAATCTATCACAATAGTATCTGCCAAAAATATAGAAAAAATACCCCGTTCTTCGGAACGGGCTCAGTATGCCCTATTCCGAACGGGGTATTCCTTTAATCTCCGTCGTCATCCGGCAAATTCTCCATGAAGAAGCGGTGCCAGTTGCCGGACAGGAAGCCCTCCGCTTCCTCAGCCGTGTACCGCTTATGCAGCTCATTCGCCAATCGCTCATAATGCGCCGGATGCTCCAGTCCCGGGATGTGGTAATCGATCCCGTCGAAGTCGGAGCCGAAGCCGACATGCCGGACGCCCCCCAACCCGCAGATATGGTCGATGTGCGTGAGAATGTCCTTCACGCCGGGCTCCGACGTCTTGACGAACCAGGGCACGAAGGTGAGGCCTGCGATTCCCCCTTGGACAATCAAGGCTTTGATCTGGTCATCCGTCAGGTTGCGGGGATGGGAGCACACCGACTGAGCATTGGAATGGGAGGCCGCCAGCGGCTTGGTCGACAGCTCGATCAGCTCCCAGAAGCCCTTCTCGCCCAGGTGGGAGACATCGAGGATCAGCCCCAGCTTGTTGCATTCCCGGACCAGCTGCTTCCCCTTCACCGTCAAGCCGCCCTTCCGCGGCTCCATCACCCCGTCGGCGGCCCAATTGGATTGGTTCCACGTCAGCCCCATCATCCGGACTCCCAGATAGAAGGCCGTCCTCAGATAGACCATGCTGCCCTCCAGGCCGTCCGCCCCTTCCAGAGTGAGCATAGCCCCTAGTCTTCCCATGGCCGCCGCCGACTCCAGATCCTGCTTCGTCCGGACGAACTGGACGTTATTATGGACCGCGATCTTCTGATGGAACAGATCGAACCCCTCCAGCAGCCTCTCGAACGTGATCCTCTGGCGGTCCGACAAGTACACCGCGAAGCATTGTAGCACCATGCCGGCCCGCTGCAGCCGGGGATAGGACACATCCGCGTACACGCTGTCCTGCCGGAAGTCCATCTCGGGATGAAGCGCCATCTTGTCCAACAGATCGCAATGTGCGTCTATCACTTTCACCATGGAATTCCCCCCTTTTCTTCCCATTCTATGCAGACACGCAAAAAAACCTGTCTACTTCATAGCCGTAAACAGGCGGCGTGCCAAATGTTCCGGGTACCTGCTCACCGGGGTTCAACGATCAGCTTGATGGCGGTCCGGTCTTCCCCGTCGATGACGATATCTGTAAAAGCCGGTATGCATATCAAATCCACCCCGCTGGGAGCTACGAATCCGCGCGCAATTGCAACCGCCTTAACCGCCTGGTTCAACGCGCCGGCACCGATCGCCTGCAGCTCGGCTGCCCCCCGTTCCCTTAAGACGCCTGCCAGCGCACCTGCTACGGAGTTTGGATTGGATTTTGCTGAAACTTTTAATACTTCCATGAATGGTACCTCCTCGAGGAATAATGGATGGATTCCAATACCCATCTTATTCCGGGAGCTTTCCAAACATTCCTAAGCCCTGATAAGGTCTTAGGACCAGCCTGCAACAGTAAAAAATAACAAGCCCGTGCGGGTTGCACAGGCTTGTCGTTAATGGCTTCCTCACTCGCTGATGTAGTTGTCCTCATCCGTCCGGATGAGCCGCGTGGACTTGGCCAAGCCGGTCTGATCATCCAGCTCGATCAGGAAAGCATGGAAGTGCCACTTTCCCTCGTCCACGATAAACCGGGAGGGCATCTGGGTCAGGAAGCGGTGCATCACACCGTCTCGTTCCATGCCCAGGATCCCGTCCCGCGGACCAACCATTCCTACGTCCGTCAGATAAGCCGTACCACCCGGCAGGATCCGGTTGTCATTGCTCTGGACATGGGTATGGGTCCCCACGACGGCGGATACCTTCCCGTCCAGATACCAGCCCATGGCGATCTTCTCCGAAGTGGCCTCCGCGTGGAAATCCACGAAGATGTACTTGCTCTTGGATTTCATCCGCTCCAGGATCCCATCCACCGTCTGGAATGGGCAATCCAGAGGCGGCAGGAATGTGCGGCCTTGGAGGTTAATGACCAGAATTTCTTTTCCTGCGGCCTTTACCGTCGTATACCCATTGCCGGGTGTCCCCACCGGGAAGTTGGCCGGACGGATCAGCCGGGGCTCGTCATCGATGAAGTCGAAGATGTCCCGGTTGTCCCACGTGTGGTTGCCCATGGTGATAGCATGAACGCCCCAATCGAACAAGTCCTTGGCGATCTGATGGGTAATGCCTCGCCCGTGTGCGGCGTTCTCCCCGTTCGCTATGATGACGTCAGGCCGGTACTTGGACTTCAGACCCGGCAGCACATCCTTGACCGCTTTGCGGCCCACCGAGCCTACAATATCGCCGATGAATAACAGTTTGATGGGAATTCCTCCTTGAAAAAGAAAGGAAAGTGGCCGATTGCAGCCACTCCCCTTCGGTTCTTATTTGGCATATTCGACCGCGCGTGTTTCCCGGATGACCGTGACCTTGATATGTCCCGGATAATCCAGTTCGCCTTCGATCTTCTTCGTGATGTCGCGGGCCAGTCGGAAGGATTCGGTGTCGTCCACCTTCTCCGGCTGAACCATGACGCGGATTTCGCGGCCGGCTTGGATGGCGTACGATTTCTCGACGCCCTCGAAGGATTCGCAGATCTCCTCGAGCTTCTCCAGACGCTTGATATAGGTCTCCAGCGTCTCGCGGCGCGCTCCCGGACGTGCGGCGGACAATGCATCTGCCGCTCCGACCAGCATGGCAATGACCGATGTGGCTTCGCAATCCCCATGGTGGGATGCGATGCTGTTGATGACCACCGGGTGTTCCTTGTATTTTTTCCCGATTTCTACGCCAATTTCAACGTGGGAGCCTTCCACTTCATGATCGAGCGCCTTCCCGATGTCATGAAGCAGACCGGCACGTTTCGCCAATGTAACGTCTTCTCCCAATTCTCCCGCCATAAGACCGGCCAAGTACGCCACTTCCATGGAATGCTTGAGGACGTTTTGGCCATAGCTTGTACGAAACTTCAAACGGCCCAGAATCTTGATCAAATCCGGGTGCAGGCCGTGAACGCCAACCTCGAATGTGGCTTGCTCGCCGTATTCGCGGATGCGTTCGTCCACTTCCTTGCGGGATTTCTCCACCATTTCTTCGATGCGGGCCGGATGGATCCGTCCGTCGGCCACCAGCTTCTCGAGAGAAGTGCGGGCGATCTCGCGGCGGATCGGATCGAAGCCGGACAGGATGACCGCTTCCGGCGTGTCGTCGATGATCAGGTCAATGCCCGTCAGCGTCTCCAGTGCGCGGATGTTGCGGCCTTCGCGTCCGATGATGCGGCCTTTCATTTCTTCGTTCGGCAGCGTGACGACGGATACCGTAGTCTCGGCGACGTGATCGGCGGCGCAACGTTGGATGGCAAGCGTGATGATCTCTCTTGCCTTCTTGTCGGCTTCTTCCTTGGCTTGCGTTTCGATTTCCTTGATCATCTGTGCGGTCTCGTGGCGCACCTCTTGCTCTACATTGGTCAAGATGATGGTGCGTGCCTCTTCCATTGTAAGAGCGGAGATCCGTTCGAGCTCCATCACCTGATCACGGTACAGCTGGTCGATCTGAGCTTGGGTTTCTTCAATGCGCTTTTCTTTGCTCGCAACCTGCTCTTCCTTGCGCTCGAGGGAATCGATCTTTTTATCCAGCGTTTCCTCTTTTTGCAACAATCGCCGTTCTTGTCGTTGAATTTCGTTACGACGTTCACGAATGTCTTTTTCAGCTTCGGTGCGGAGCCGGTGGACCTCGTCCTTGGCTTCCACAACCGTTTCCTTCTTCAGTGCTTCGGCTTCCTTCTTGGCGTTCTCCATAATCTGCTCGGCAGCCTGCTCGGCACTGGAAATCTTGGCCTCAGCAATTGATTTGCGGATAAAGAAACCGATAAACCCACCAATGGCAGCAGCAGCGAGCGAGATTAGGATCCAGATGACACTTGTTGGCATCTACGTCACCTCCTCGATGTTTCTCCAAGGTGTTTGCTTGGGAATATTCGGTTTTCATTCCGTGGTTTTACAACCTGCAGTTTCATACGTTATCGGTATTGCGCAAAGCTTGGTCTTACGGGCGTCAGACGTTGATGAATTGGCGAAAAGCTTTTGCATATCTAGGATAAAAATATACATGAACATTTTATCTTTTGTCGAAGAACATTGTCAAGCTATTGTCAACCAAACCCATCCAGCTGTCGAAACGATTAAGGACTGCACACGTTTTCTAATATGTTAATCGCATTAATTATTAACCTCATTAAAAGAAGGATTCATCCTCCGTATCCCCTAAATCCGCCGTCTGGGCCACTTCCTTCAACACCCGGTTCACGAGCTCGCTGGAATACCCCCGCCGGAGCAGAAACGCCATCACCTTCCGTTTCTTCTCCAGTCCTTCCCCGCCAGTGATGTTCCATTTCTTCCTTCCGATCTCCAGTGCCGCCGAGTATTCTTCTTCAGGATCGATGTCGCCGAAGGCTTGTGAGATCACCGTATCGTCCACGCCCTTCTGAGACAGCTCCATCTCCACCCAACGGCGGCCTTTCTTCTGGCTCATGATCCGGTGCTCCGTCCACAGCTTGGCGAAGGCCCCGTCATCGAGTACCCGCTCCTCCTGCAGCCGCTTGACCGTCTCTCCGATCCATTCGCCTTCGTAGCCCTTCTCCTTCAGATGGAGCTCTACCTCTTTCTTGGAACGGGGACGACGTCCCACGTAGCGGATCGCCTCCATGTAAGCCTGATGCCGTTCATCGTCCCGAAGGATCTCTTCGAGCTCCTCCCGCTCTACTTGCTCTCCCTTGATCAAGCGGTGCTTGATCATGATATCCTCATGGACCGAGAAGGCATAGCTGCCCTCTATAAAAATATTATAACGCCGTTTGTTCCCCTTCTGGCGTTCGACCATCGTAATGGACCCCGACGCCATATTCTCCTGCTCCATAATGAACCTCCCGACCGAATATCTGCACATGATTAGAAAGAAAGCACCCTAGCGATTAGGGTGCCTTCCGGTATGGATTATTCGAAGTTTAACAGAGCTGCTTCTTCATCCTCGTCATCCTTGTCCGCATCCGGAGAAACATGGGTGATCAGATTGCTGGACTCCCGGATCTTCTTCTCGATGGAGTCGGAGATGTGCGGGTTCTCCTTCAGGAATTGCTTGGAGTTCTCACGTCCCTGTCCCAGACGGTCACCGTTGTAGGAGAACCAGGCGCCGCTCTTCTGGACGATCTCCATCTCGGTGCCGATATCGATAATGCTTCCTTCCTTGGAGACGCCTTCGCCGTACATGATATCAACCTCGCACTGCTTGAACGGAGGAGCCACCTTGTTCTTCACCACTTTGATCCGGGTCCGGTTGCCGATCATGTCGTTGCCCTGCTTCAGGGTCTCGACCCGGCGGATATCCAGTCGAATGGTGGAGTAGAACTTCAGCGCGCGGCCGCCCGGTGTGGTCTCCGGATTGCCGAACATGACGCCGACCTTCTCGCGAAGCTGGTTGATGAAGATGGCGATAACCTTGGATTTGTTGATGGCGCCGGACAGCTTACGAAGAGCCTGGGACATCAAGCGGGCTTGAAGACCCACGTGGGAATCTCCCATCTCTCCTTCGATCTCGGCCTTCGGCACGAGGGCAGCAACGGAGTCAACGACGATAATGTCCACGGCGCCGCTCCGAACGAGGGCTTCCGCGATCTCCAGCGCTTGCTCGCCCGTATCCGGCTGGGAAAGCAGCAGTTCATCTATGTTGATGCCGAGCTTGCTAGCATAGAGGGGATCCAGAGCGTGCTCCGCATCGATAAAGGCGGCTTGTCCGCCGGCCTTCTGTACCTCAGCGATGGCATGAAGCGCGACGGTGGTCTTACCGGAAGACTCCGGCCCGTAGATCTCGATAATACGGCCGCGCGGAAATCCGCCTACACCAAGAGCGATGTCCAATGCAAGGGAGCCGCTGGGGATGGTCTCTACCTGCATATGGGTGGACTCTCCCAGTTTCATGATGGAGCCTTTGCCGAATTGCTTCTCAATATTGCGTAATGCCATTTCCAACGCTGCTTTCCGATCTGCCAACCGACTCACTTCCCTTTTTACGATTATAGTATATATGATAACTTGTTTTTCGGTTTTTGCCAAGAGTTTTTCGAACATACATTCGCATACCCGGCGAATAAAAAACCGTAACCAAAGAAGTTATCCTTGTTACGGTTCTTCCGCAAACCTTATGCCTATTATAGCCCCGAATCCGCTGGACGCGCAACTCTATTCTACTTCAGACGCTTCCAGAGCTGATAGAAGGCAAGCTTGGCCGCACGCAGCTTCACCATGTCCCTATTTCCCGACAGCTTGGACTCCATCACTTCCGCAGGTCGGCCCTTCTCGGCCAGCCCGATGAAGACGGTGCCTGCAGGCTTGCCCTCGGAAGGGCCGGGTCCGGCTACTCCGGTAACGGACAAGGCGTAGTCCACGTTCAGCTCCTGAAGCAGATTCTCGGCCATCAATCGGGCCGTCTCGGCGCTGACGGCGCCGGGGGCTCCCTCTCCCTCCAGAACCTCCATCGGCACCTTCAGAAGCCGGTGCTTCAGTTCGTTGGAGTAGCTGATGATTCCGCCCTTGAAGACGGAGGAGCAGCCGGGAACCGACGTGATCAGATCCGACAACAGTCCCCCGGTGCAGCTCTCCGCCACCGCCGCCGTCCTGCCGCGTTCCTGCAGGAGACGGACGACGACGCGCTCCAGCCCCACGTCCTCTTCCGCGTAGAGGTACTGACCCAGCCGGCTTCGGATGATCTCCTCCGTGGGCTGCATCTTGGCTTCCGCTTCCTCGGTGCTGTGGGCCTTGGTCGCAAGCCGGATCGTAACCTCTCCCTCCTTGGCATAAGGAGCGATGGTCGGATCCTCCTGGCTCTCGATGAGATCCAACAGCTCATGTTCCAGGGTCGATTCGCCGATTCCGCAGAACTTCAGCATCTTCGAGTGAAGGGGGACGGCGTCCGTCATCACACCTTGGAGCCAGGTCTTCGCGTAAGTCTGGAACATAGGCTTCATCTCACGAGGCGGTCCCGGCAGCAGAATGTAATGGCGGCCTCCGGAGCTGATCCCGACCCCTACCGCTAACCCCGTGTCGTTCGGCAGCGGATCACCGTCCTCCAGCATCAAGGCCTGGCGCGCATTGCTCTCCACCATGTGGATGCCACGGGACGAGAACACGTTCCGGATCCTCTCCATAGAAGGCTCATGGATGGAGAGCGCCTTGCCCAGGAACCGGCCCAGCACATCCTTAGTCAGATCGTCCTGGGTGGGCCCCAGGCCTCCGGTACATAGGATAAGCTCCGCTCTCTTCGACGCCAGCTCCAGAGCCTGCAGCAGCCTTGCTTCGTTGTCTCCGACCACGGTCTGGAAATAGACGTCCACTCCCAGGGCCGCGCATTCTTGCGCCAGAAACTGTGCGTTGGTGTTGACGATTTGCCCGAGCAGCAGCTCGGTTCCGACGGCAATGATTTCGGCTCTCATTCCCTGCCCCCTTACCCCAATGGGGATTACTTGCTGTAATTAATGAGATTCTTATTCTTCACGAAGTAATCGACCCCGGAGTAGATGGTGATGACGGCTGCCACCCAGCTCGCCCAGTAATCGAACTGGAAATTGACGAAGTGGAACGGGAAATTGTTCAAGAGAAGCGCGATGATCGCCGTAATCTGGGTTGCGGTCTTCCACTTTCCCCATTTGCTGGCTGCCATAACTTTGCCCTCCAGCAAGGCAATCTGCCTTAAGCCGGTCACCGCAAACTCTCTGCTGATGATCACGATGACGATAAATGCGCCGACCTTGTCCATCTCAACCAAGGATACCAATACGGCGGTAACCAGCAGCTTGTCGGCCAGAGGATCCAAGAGCTTGCCCAGGTTGGTGACCATCTTGCGGCTTCGCGCAATATACCCGTCCAAGCTGTCCGTACTGGCGGCAATGATGAAGATAAGCGCTGCGATGACCTGGTTGTAAGAGATGATGAAGTTATCGATCTTAAGATCCGGCAGCGGCATTTTCACCAATAGAAAGAACATGATCAGCGGCACAAGGAAGATCCTTGCCAGAGTAATGCGGTTGGCCAAATTCATGCGATCGCCTCCCCGGCAAGATCAAATTCGAAGGAATGGGTGATCCGAACCTTCACGATATCGCCGATTCCCGCCTTGGCTCCGGAAACGAATACTTCTCCGTCAATCTCCGGCGCATCGTATTGGGAACGTCCAATATACACGTCATTGCGTCCGTCGTAACGCTCCAGCAGCACTTCGATTTCTTCGCCGACGCGGCTCCAGTTGCGCTTGTTGGAGATCTCGCGCTGCAGCTCCATCAGCTCGTTGGCCCGCGCTTCCTTCACTTCATCCGGGACTTGGTCCGGCAGCCTGGAAGCGGGCGTATCCTGCTCCTGGGAATAGGTGAAGACGCCCAGCTTGTCGAATTGGATGTCCTCGACGAACCGCTTCAGGTTCTCGAAATCCTGCTCGGTCTCACCCGGGAATCCGACGATCAGGGAGGTGCGGAGCGCAACGCCCGGAATCCGCTCCCGGATCTTGGCAACCAGCTCGCGAATGTCACGCTGGCGTCCGGGTCGTCTCATCCGCTTCAGGATGGAGTCCTCACTGTGTTGGAGCGGCATGTCCACGTACTTGCAGATCTTCGGGTTGTCCGCGATGACGTCGATGAGCTCGTCGCTGAAGAAGCCCGGATACGCATAATGCAGCCGCACCCACTCGACGCCCGGCACCCGCGTCAGACGGTCCATGAGCTCCGGGAGCTTAAATTGACCGTCATACAGATCCGTACCATAGTTGGTGGAGTCCTGGGCGATCAGACTGATCTCCCGGACCCCTTGGGAGGCCAGCTGCTCCGCTTCGGCCAGGATGGATTCCATGGTCCGGCTGCGGAAGGCGCCTCTCATAATCGGGATGCTGCAGAAGGTGCAGGCGTTGTCACAGCCTTCGGCAATTTTCACGTATGCCGTATAACGGGGAGTGGCCACCCTCCGCGGAAGCGCCTTATCATAGTTAAAGACCGGATTCCCGACATAGATCGGGGTTTTGCCGGCCAAGGCTTCATCGATAATATCGTTGATCTTGTCAAAATCGCCTGTGCCGACGATACCGTCAATCTCCGGCATTTCCTTCAGAAGCTCGTCCTTGTACCGCTGAGTCAGGCAGCCTGATACAATCAGCGCCTTCAGGCTTCCCGTCTCCTTCAGCTCCGCCAGATCCAGAATCGTATTGACGGATTCCTCCTTGGCGGCGTCGATGAATCCGCAAGTGTTGACGATGATGACCGTCGCTTCTTCCTTATCGTCCACAAGGGAGTACCCGCGTTCGTGAATCAGACCTGACATGATCTCCGAGTCCACCAGATTTTTATCGCAGCCTAGGGTTACTACCTTGATTTTCTCCGACATTTCCTGCAATCCCCCAATTATCATAACCTATCATTTAAAGAGTATAATACAACGGCATGTGGAGTGTCAAAACGATAAAAACCCCTTGCGGCTTGCCGGAGGAAGCGCACAAAGGGCCCGGTTGGTGGGGATTTCTCCCCGTTATCGGAAGTTGATGAATTGGAGCTCGATGGGCAGATCGGCGCCCTTTAGGAGCTGGATGATCTTCTGGAGATCGTCCCGGCTCTTGCCGGTTACACGCAGCTGATCGCCTTGAATCTGGCTCTGGACCTTCAGCTTGGAGTCCTTGATCAGGGTATTGATCTTCTTGGCCATATCCTGACCGATCCCCTGCTTCAGCTTGATCTTCTGGCGTACGGTGGCACCCGATGCCGGCTCTACCTTGCCATATTCCAGGTTCTTGATGGAGATGCCCCGCTTGGTCAGCTTCGACTGGAGGATATCCATCACGTTCTGAAGCTTGAATTCATCGTCGGAGGACAGGGTAATGTCTTCCTTGTCCAGCTCGATGCTGGATTTGCTGTTCTTGAAGTCGAACCGGGTGTCGATCTCCTTCTGCGCCTGGTTGATGGCGTTGTTCACTTCCTGCATGTCTACTTTGGATACGATGTCGAATGAGTTGTCCGCAGCCATGATTCTGCACGTCCTTTACACAAATTTCCTTCTCACAGTATATCAAGATTCGCATGCAAAGAAAAGGCACCCCGGTTCGCGGAGTGCCTCATCTCTCTTCTAGTCTAACGGTTACGGACGGGCTCACGGAACATATCGAGTATTCCCAGTACGATATGGGCCAAGCCGAATCCGAATATGCCGTAGCCCCAGGCGTCGGGTGTCAAGTACCAGCCCAACAGGCTGACAACGATGCCAAGGCCCGTTACAATCCAACTGATCGTCATACAGGCGTACCTCTCTTCCGGTATATGTCATGATGACTTTATCTTCTCCGGAAAAGAGGCTATGTATTCACTTTAACGCTGAAGTTATTGCAATTTCCCAGCAGCCTGGATCTGAACCCGCTTCGGATTGGACAGTTCACCCAGCGGAATGGCCACTCCATTCACCGTAAGCTCAACGGCGGTCGGAAGGCCAATGTTGAGATAAACCGGTTTATCCGATTCCCAGGTCTTGGGGGATCCTAGCTTGGCCAGAGAGCCCTGCTCGATCATCTCGTGCGTGAACAGCTCTCCCTTGGGCGTCACCTTATCAATCTGGAACCAGCAGTCCGCTCCAGTCAAGCGCATCGCCACGGTGAGCTTCTCCGCTTGGGTGATCTCGTAGTAGTCAATCCCTTTCTCGTTCTTCAGGAACTTCAGCTCGGGGACGACCGGCTTGGGCGTTTCCGCGGCGGCCTTAACGGCCTGCTTGGTTTCCAGCGGAGCCGGGGGCGCCGGCGTATCGGAAGCCACCCGTTTGGTGATCGGAGCGGTTTGATCCTCTTGAACGGTCTTGCCTTCTCCGTTGTAATTTTTGTAGGCAAAATAATAGATCAAGCCCACGATCAGGAGGAAGAAGGAAACCAGCATAACTCCCGTGGCGAATCGGCTCCACTTGTCCGAGCGTTTGCTTACGGTCCGCTTGGGCGCAATCGTCTCGGTCACCGGCTCCGGAGTGACGTCCGGGATATCGTTGCGGTACAGCTGCAGCACCTCGTTCGGGTCAAGCCCCACTGCCTCCGCATAGCTCTTGATGAATGCGCGGACATAGAAGTTCCCGGGCAGCGCATTGTAGTTTCCCGTCTCGATGCACTCCAGGTACTTCTTCCGGATCTTGGTTGTCTCCTGCAAATCCTCCAGGCTGATTCCTCTATCGAGTCTCGCCTTCTTCAATAGTTGGCCCAAATCGGACAAAGCGTGTCACCTCCGACATTTCATGGAACCGGAACGGCCATTAATACCCTTCATAGGAAGACGGGATGTCGAGCACAATCTCCTCATCCGGGCTATTGCGGAGCTCGATGATGTAATCGAATGTGCTGTAATCGTATTCCGATTCCCTCACGAAGATATCCGGATGCTCGATGACCTTGGTGGAGGGGGCGTTCATAATTTCTTGGAGCAGGCTGTGGTGCTTTTCGTTGGACCGGATCGTGGAGACGATGCCGTCGATGATGAACAGGTTGTTCGGGTTCATCTCATCCTCGGACAGCTGGCTTCTTACGGTCTGCCGGAGCAAGGTGGAGGACACGAAGGTCCAGCGTTTGTTGGCACAGACGCTGCCTGCTATTATCGATTCGGTCTTGCCCACGCGCGGCATCCCGCGGAGTCCCACCACTTGGTTGCCTTCCTTCTTGAATATTTCGCCGAGGAAATCTACAAGCAGACCCAACTCGTCCCGGGTGAACCGGAAGGTTTTGCGGTCATCGGAGTCTCGCTCGATGTACCGGCCATGACGGACGGCAAGGATGTCAACCAGCTTGGGAGCCCGCAAAGCCGTTACGGTTATATTATCCACCTTTTTCAGCATTTTACCCATAATTTCTATTTTTTCATCGTCGTCGGTCTGAAGCAGCATCCCCCGGGTGCGGTCCTCCACCCCGTTGATGGTCATGATGTTGATCTCCAGCATCCCCATCAGGGAAGCGATGTCACCCAGCAAGCCCGGACGGTTCTTATGTATCTTGTATTCCATATACCATTGGTTCCTGGCCATGTTGATCCTCCATCCCCTATACGTAACGTACTAGTTAGACATTCTACAAGTTTCGCTATATTCCTTCATTACCTAGGGATTATTTCCTGGTTACAGCCAATTCTTGGTCCGAATAGGGCAGTTCTCCGCCGGACCAGCTCTGATCCAGGGCCGCGGCCATTGCATTCCGCACGATCACATCCCAATGGTACGTGTAGACCGTACCGGCCGACAAGTCCATGATGGGAATTCGAAGCGTCTTCACCTTCGCCAGCTCTGCCTCTTCCAATGGAACGTACAGCGCCAGCCATTGGGCTGGAAGCGCCTGCGCCTGATAGGTCAGCTGCGGGAACCAGGTGTCCCCGGGGTAGATGTCCCTTTGCACAATGCGGTCCGTTTCTTCTGAAGGAGCCCACACTACGGGCACCGGCGAAGAGGTTCTTGTCACCCACAGCACGTTCATGCCGTTGGCACGCTGCAGCTGAACCCAATCGTTCCATGCGGTCGTTTTTTTGCTTTCATCCAGATTGCGCTTCAGTACGTGGGCAGGCAGCGGACCGCTTATCTCCGGCTTGGACCGGCCGTTCCCCAGCAGAACCACTCTCTTCCCGGTCTGGTCCTTCGCCAGCTCCGCTGCGGGTTGGACCAACTCGTTGCCGACGGCAATAATGCTGTCTATGGACGGGTTCCGAAACCGGGCCGCCAGGTCCTCCGAGTCGCCTTGGGCATCCGGCACGAACTCCAAGGCAAGCTTCTGCTCCTTGGCCAAGGTTACAGCAGCCGAGCGGATGGACTTCTCTTCCTCCTCCGACAAGCTCGGCGCCGTCACGACCAGGAGGGATTTCTTCGAGGATAAGGTTTGGGCATCTATAGCAGGGAGGGTCCGTCCGCAGCCCGCAACGAGCAGCATCGCTCCGGCAGCGGCGGCCCAGATGTAACGTATGGGTGGACGGATGGTTCGATTCCGGTTCATCTTATGTACGGGCCCCTTTGTCGCGTGATCTTCATCTCTGTAGTATACCATGCGAACAACAGAAAAGCCCCCTGGAATCGGAGGCTTTTTCCGTTTATTTCTGGCCGTCGCTGACCATTTTGACCATCAGCTTCGCAATGGTTTTCTGATCGTTCTGGTCGGCTACATCCCACAGATCCTTCAGCACCCGCTCTTGCGGGTTTTCCGGATCGATCTTGTTGGAGAGGAAATCGCCGATTTTGTAGGCAAGCTTGTTGATTTGATCGTCGGACAGGCCGATGTTTTCCGCTGCTTGAACCCGGTCATGCAGGAAGTTCTTCCATGTGTCAAAGGAAGTGAGTACGGTGTTTGCCATGATGCGGCCTCCTTTAAGAAATAGGATTGGAACATCCGTATTATTTGCTTCCCAGACCAGGGCTATACCCTATAGGGGGATCAGGAAAAATCCTTTAGGTCAGCCAGCCTCCGTTGGGACTGATCACCTGACCGTTGATATAACCGGATTCAGGCAGAGCCAGGAAGTAAATCAGCGAGGCAATCTCGTCCGGCTGGCCCAATCGCCCGGCCGGTATGTCGTTCTTGATGGCCGCCAGCTCCTCCCCGTCGAAGCCGGACATCATATCCGTGTCCACTGCGCCGGGGGCGACGGCATTGACGGTGATGCCGGAAGGGGCCAGCTCCTTGGCCAACGCCTTGGTGAAGGCGTTGATGCCGCCTTTGGACGCGGAGTACGCCACCTCGCATGATGCCCCGGACATGCCCCAGATGGAGGATACGTTAATAATCCTGCCGTATTGGGATCGGATCATCTCGGGCAAGAAGGTCTTGGTACACAGGAAGGTTCCCTTCAGGTTCACATCCATGACCAAGTCCCATTCCTCCTCGGATGTATCCGTAAGCAAGCCATAATGGGAGATGCCTGCATTGTTGACCAGGATATGCGGAAGCAGTCCCCTGGAAGCCAGCTTCTCCCGCGTCCGCTCCAGCTGGTCCCGGTCCCTTAGGTCGGCCGCGATAGTCATGGCTTGGGCTCCCTTGGCAAGACACCGGCGCGCCACCTCGTTAGCGGATTCATGGGAGTTCTGATAATGGATCACGATATTCATGCCGACGCTGGCGAACCGCTCGGCAATGGCGGCACCGATCCCGCGGCTGGCCCCCGTGATCAGTACCGTTTGTTGGGGAAATGGAACCGTCAAGCCTGGCCACCGCTCCTCACTATGGAAACGGACATCCGCTCCCAGTCGAAATGTTCCTTCAGTCTGGCGTTCACATCGTTCAGCGTCAAGCTCTCGTAGACCTGGGAGCTCTCGAACAGGTCGGTGTCCCGGAACGCATACTTCGTAAATTCATTGGCGAGTGATTCCGGTGAATTCATGAGACGTAGGAAGCCTCCGAGCTTCTTCCGGCGGCTGCGCTCGAAGGTTTCGGCCGGTATGCCGGATTGCTTCATGTTCTCCAGTGCACTCTTGATTCTGGCGATCAGTTCATCGGGATCACGGGTGTCCCCGCCCACGACGGAGAAGGAGTAATCCGAAGCAAGGTTGAATTCGGAGCCGAAGCTGTCCGAGATCAGATTGTCGTCGTACAGCTCCTGGTACAAGGCCGAGCTGGGACTGAACAGGCAGTCCAGCATCACCTTGGTAGCCAACTCCAGCTTCAGCTGCTCCTGGCCCTTCTTGCCCGATGGAGCTTCCTTGAAGCCGATCATCACCTTAGGCAAGGATACGGGCAGCTCCGCAACCCGGTGCTTCTGACGGACCTCCGCCGGCTCGGCCTCGAAGAACCGCTTGATTTCCCCTTGAGGGGCAAAGGATTTGGCCGCTTGGTTGCTGCGGATCAGCTCCATAACCTGCTCCGGATCGACGCCTCCCACCACGAAGATCATCATATTCTCCGGATGGTAGAAGGTATGGTAGCATTCGTACAAGGTTTCCTTGGTGATCTCTGCGATGGAATCCACCGTTCCGGCAATATCGATATGGACGGGATGAACCTGGTAAAGGGCTTCGATCAATCCGAAGTATACCCGCCAGTCCGGATTGTCCCGGTACATCTTGATTTCCTGTCCGATGATCCCCTTTTCCTTCTCCACGTTCTCATCGGTGAAGTATGGATTTTGGACAAAATTAATTAATGTCGTTAAATTATCTGTCAGATACTCCGTTGCCGAGAACAGGTACACGGTCCGATCGAAGCTCGTAAAGGCATTGGCGGAAGCCCCCTTCGAGGCGAACCGGGCGAACACGTCCCCTTCCGGTTCCTCGAACATCTTGTGCTCGAGGAAATGGGCGATGCCGTCGGGCACCTTCACAGGCTCCTTGCCGGGGACCTGAAAGTGGTTGTCGACCGAGCCGTACCGGGTGGAGAAGGTCGCATAGGTCTTCTGGAAGCCGGGCTTCGGAAGAATGAAGACCTTCAAGCCGTTAGGCAGCGTCTCCGTATACAGCGTTTCGTTCAGATGCTCAACCTTTTTCGCTTCCATCGGTTGTGCCCCCTTTCCGGCCGGTTAAGAAATACACGGTATCCAATTGAACCTTGTCGGCGATCCGCTTGATGTCGTCCACGGTGACCCGCTCCACCTCGTCGATCAAGCCGGAGACGGTCCTCTCATGGCCGGTAAGGATACTATTGAAGTCGAATCCGACCATCTCAAAGGCCGAATCTTCGATTTCCTTCAGCTGGTTGCGGATCATCGCCAGGGTCTGGCTGTATTCCACCTCGCTGATCGACCCCATTTTCATGGCATCGAGCTGCTCCCGGATGATGGCAACGGCCTTCTCGTAATTGGCGATCTCGATGCCGGATTGAATCGTCATGATCCCCTTATGTCCATCCAATCTGGAGGAGGCATAATAGGCCAGGCTCGCTTTTTCACGCACATTGGTAAACAGCTTGGAGTGGGGATAGCCCCCCAGGATGCCGTTGTAGACCAGCGCCGCGGCATAATCGGGGTCCGAGTAGGTCGTATTGGTCCGGAGACCCATGTTCAGCTTCCCCTGGTTCACCTCCAGCTCCTCCACCACGGTCTGTACCTGCTCGACGTGGCGGCTGACGTTCTGCATGGCATACCCTCCGGCCTCGGAGCCGCCCAAGCGGAATGCGCCCTGCACCAGCTGCTTGACCTCCTCCAACGTGGTGCGCCCCACCACATAGATGTCAATGGGGCTGGATGCCAGCCACTCTGTGTAACGGGAATACAAGCTCTGCGGAGTTATCGCGTCAATCTCGTCCCGCTTGCCCAACGGATGAAGGCGGAATGGCTCGTTCTTGCACATTTCTTCGATGCAGCGCTCGGCCGCATAACGGATCTTGTCATTGATGATGGCTTCGAGACGCTTGCGGAGGGTCCGCTTCTCCGCCTCCACGTATTTGGGGGAGAAGGCGCCGTTCTCCAGCAGGGGGGCGGTTAAGGCATCGCCCAGGAATTGAAGACCTTCCTTCAGCAGGCCCGAAGCGCCGCTTACGTAGCGGTCATCAATGATATCCATCCGGAATTGAACGATCTGGTGATCGCCCCTCTTGTAAATATCGAATCCGAAGCCGGCCCCGTACAGGTCATCCAGCTGCTCGCGGAAGGCTTTGGTCTCGGGCAGCTTGGCCGTGCCCCGGCGTAATACGAACGGGATCAAGGCGGTAGGGGTTACGCTGTCCTCGGTCAACGGCGTACCGATATAAGCGGAGATGGCGTAGGTCTTGAAGCGGTCGGTGGGCAGTACATGCAGCCGGATCCGGTTCAAGCGCTCACGTTGAAAGACGGGGTTATGCAACGGCATCATGCTCCTTCCTCTTTCGAATGATTCCATTATATTCCTACACAAAGAGAAGAAGCAACCGGAGCACTGCTCAAGGATGCTTCTTCCGTCAGGCACAAGGCGTCATTTGCAGAAGATATGCTTGCCTATGGTTTTGACCTGCGGCCTGGACCAGATCCACTTGGAGGTGGCGGTCTCCGGGTTGAAGTAGTAGATGCAGCCTCCGGTCGGGTCCCAGCCGCTCAAGGCATCATTGACCGCCTTTTTGGCCCGGTCATTGGGGGTCAGCCAGATCTGGCCGTCCGCCACCGCCGTGAAGGCACCGGGCTGGAAGATGACACCGGACGCAGTGTTTGGGAACGACGGGGAATTAACCCGATTCAGGATCACCGCTGCCACCGCCACCTGCCCTTCATAGGGCTCACCGCGGGATTCACCGAATACGGCGTTGGCCATGATGCGGATGTCATTGTCCGACATGCCTCTCCGGTTGGAAGGCGTCAAGGGAGTGGCGCTTCCCGTAGAGGTTTCCGTGACGCTGCCGCCTCCCCCTCCAGTGCTTCCTCCACCGCTGCCTCCAGCGGTAGTGTTGGGCTCCGTAGGCGCCCAGCTCTTGGTGGCTTCCCAGAGCCGCAGCTTCGTCTTGGGACCGGCGACCCCGTCCACCTTCATGCCGAATTTATACTGGAAATCCTTCACGGCCCGCAAAGTCTGATACCCGAACGAGCCATCTATCTTGCCGTTGTAATAGCCGAGGAACTTCAACCGGCCCTGCAGCTCATACACATCATCACCCGCAGCGCCGTAGCGGATGGTCTGCTTGCTGAATACCTCCTTCACCGGCGCCGGATGCCCCGCCTTCTTCC
Source organism: Oryzibacillus soli (assembly GCF_051594765.1). Lineage (NCBI taxonomy): Bacteria > Bacillati > Bacillota > Bacilli > Caryophanales > Paenibacillaceae > Oryzibacillus > Oryzibacillus soli. Next base: position 26,998 of record NZ_JBPPGJ010000018.1, on the reverse strand, counting down.
ACTCCATGCCCGCAAACAGAATGGCGACGAACAGGACCGTAAACGCGATCAGTCGTTTGTTCATGGATTGCCTCAACCTTTCTCCTAGGTGTAGGTCGTGTATACGGGTATTATTTGAAAGCATGGGGGGCTTTATGCTTCATGATTGGCAGTCAAAGGGTTCCATGCATAACCGCCTATACGACCAAAATAAAAAGCACCCCGGTCGAAGGGGTGCTCGTGGCGTCCGGATCAGCTGATCCGGTTCATGGCATGGAATTGCTCGGGGCTGACCAGAACCTCCCGGGGCTTGCTGCCCTCATAGGGACCAACCACACCCTTGGCCTCCATGGCATCGATGAGGCGGGCGGCTCGCGTATAGCCGACCCTCATTCTTCGCTGCAGGAGGGAGACGGAAGCCTGCTTCGCCTCCACGACGATCTGGACCGCTTGGTCATACAGCTCGTCCTCGAAGCTCTCGTCCTCTTCCTCGTGCTCCTCCACCTCCGGGACCATATCCTCCTTATACTCCGCTTGGCCTTGATTGCGGCAGTATTGGACGACATGCTCCACCTCTTGGTCGGAGAGGAAGGCGCCTTGGACCCGGATCGGCTTCGAGGCGCCGACCGGCAGGAACAGCATATCGCCCCGGCCCAGCAGCTTCTCGGCTCCCACCATATCCAGGATCGTCCGTGAATCCACCTGGGAGGACACACCGAAGGCGATCCGCGAAGGAATGTTGGCCTTGATGACGCCGGTGATGACGTCAACCGAAGGACGCTGGGTTGCGATGATCAAGTGGATGCCTGCCGCACGGGCCATCTGAGCCAGACGGCAGATGGAATCCTCCACGTCGCCTGCCGCCACCATCATCAGGTCCGCCAGCTCGTCCACCAGGACGACGATATAGGGAAGCGGAGGCTGGGGATTCGGATTGTTCGGATCCGTCAGCATGGCATTATAGCCTTCGATATTCCGAGTGCCGCTCTTGGAGAACAGCTCGTACCGTTTCTCCATCTCTACGACGATCTTCTTCAAGGCCAAGGATGCCCGCCTCGGATCGGTAACGACGGGAGCCAGCAGATGTGGGATGCCGTTGTAGACGTTCAGCTCCACCATCTTGGGGTCGACCATCAAGAGCTTGACCTCATCCGGCTTCGCCTTATAGAGAATGCTGGTAATGATGCCGTTGATACAGACGGACTTGCCGGAGCCTGTGGCCCCTGCCACCAGCAGGTGGGGCATCTTGGCCAGATTGGCCACGATGGGCTGGCCCGCAATGTCCCGGCCCAAGGTAATAGTCAGCTTGGAGGCCGACTCCTGGAAGACATGATTCTCCATGACCTCACGAAGCGTTACGACCGAAACTTCGGAGTTCGGCACTTCAATGCCGATGGCCGATTTGCCAGGGATCGGCGCTTCCATCCGGATGTCCTTGGCCGCCAAGGCCAAGGCGATATCATCCGTCAGACTGACGATCCGGCTGACCTTCACACCGACGTCTGGCTGAATCTCATACCTGGTAACCGCAGGTCCCCGGACGACCTCCAGAACCTTGGCCCGGACGCCGAAGCTCTCCAGCGTAGCCTCCAGCTTGCGGGCATTCGCCTTGTAGTCGGAGGAGTCCGAGCCCTTGCCGTTGGCCGCGGGGCGGGACAGCAGATTCAAGGACGGCAGGACGTAAGGCTTGACCGGCTTGGGAGGCGCTGCGACCAGCTCTTCGCCAAGTGGCTCGTCCGTCTCGCGTTGAGCGGCAGCAAGCAGCGGAACAGAGGGCTCCGCAGAGGGCGCGGAGTCCAAGAAACCCTCCGCCAGCTCCCCGAAGCTCTCGGGGATCGGATCCAGGTGGTCTTGGAAATCCCGCACCACCGGTATGGAGGATTCCTCCTCCATGGCCGGACGAATGGGCCCCTCCTCTTCCAGCTCTGAGTCAAAGGGTGCCCTGCCTTTTCTAGAAGAAGGAGTGACCAGAACCTGGAGATCCTCCTCGTCCTCCTCCGGATCGAAGGCATTATAAGCCGGTTCGGGTTTCTTCTTCGGAGACTGTAACAGCTGGAAGATGGCCGGTTTCCGGCGCTCCCGGTTCTGCACCGGAAGGTACGGCTCCTCCTCTCCGTCTTCGTCGTCTTGCGGCACATAGACCTGCCGCTTGGAGACCCGGTTCGGCTTCGCCGCCTTGCCGCCGCCGAAGAGCTCCTTCAGCCTCTGCCCCAAGCCCACCTTCACATCCGAGGCTTGTCCCCGCATCCGGGCCATGACATCGATGACCGAGATGCCCGTCACCAGCAGGAAACCGATGGCGAACAACGTCCAGACCAAGAGATTCGAGCCCAGATTCCCGAACAAAAAATACAGCATGGCATAGAGCAGCGCTCCCACCATGCCCCCTCCGATCTCATTCTGGAGGATGCCTGCCGTGCTTCCGGTCAGACTGAAGCCGTCCGATATGTTCTTCCAGGTCTCGCTCAGAATAAAGGACGGAACGCGAAAATCCTCGTTCGGATCCAGAATCTCGAACATGGTCATGTGGTTCTTCAAGACGAAGCCTAGGAGGATCAGGAGAAGCCCTGTCCGGCGGGCCGTCCACTCCGTGGGCCATGCCCGCTTCACCATGGCGTACAATCCGACATAAATGGCGACGATCGGCACCACAAAATCCATCTGTCCGATCAGAAACCGGAACATGTAAGTAAATGCGCGTGAAACCGAGCCGTCCCGGGAAAGCGTAATCACCGAGAAGGCAATAATGATGATGCCGTACAGCTCGAAGCGCAGCGTCGCTTTGACCGCCTTCGAGTGTTTGCTTGACCTTTTCCTTGCCATTCCAGCACCCCCAACGTGAGAAGATTATACCATATTGGGGGCGGACTGGCACTATGCCCGCCGGCTTACTTCAGGATCGGCTGGAACTCCAGCAGATTCCCCGGTGCGTATGCAGGGTTCAGATAATCGTTGGCGTCACAGCTCAAGAGTCGGACAATCCGGGCTTGCCCTCCCTCCACCATCTCCACCTGCATGCTGATCCCGTTCAACGAGAGCTCCATGTATTGGGGCTGGAACGTGTCATAGCCCTCGAAAATGGTCTCCTCCGGGATAATGGAATGAATGGTCATTGGACCATCCCTCCGTTGTGCTGCTTCTTGCGCTCGTCCATCCGGCGGTTCAATTCCGCGATGGCCTCCCCGATGCCGCCCAGCTTATCGATGAGCCCATGCTTCACCGCATCGGCTCCGATCACCGTCGTGCCGATATCCCGGGTCAGCTCGCCGGTAGTAAACATCAGCTCCTTGAACTTCTCCTCGGAGACCTTGGAGTGACGGGTCACGAAGCGGATGACCCGCTCCTGCATTTTGTCCAAATATTCGAAGGTCTGGGGTACCCCGATCACCAAGCCGTTCAAGCGGATCGGGTGGATCGTCATGGTGGCGGTCTCTGCGATGATCGAACAATCCGCGGATACCGCAATCGGAACCCCGATGCTGTGTCCGCCGCCCAAAACCAGGGTTACCGTAGGTTTGGAGAGGGTTGCGATCATCTCGGCGATTGCCAGTCCGGCCTCCACATCTCCGCCCACTGTGTTCAGAATGATCAGAATGCCCTCGATCTTCGGATTCTGCTCCGCTGCCACCAGCTGGGGGATCAAATGCTCGTATTTGGTCGTTTTATTCTGGGGAGGAAGGACGATGTGCCCCTCAATCTGACCGATAATGGTCATGGTGAAAATGTTGGACTCCCCCGTCGCGGCAGGTTGGGTCTGGCCCAGCTGGGTGATGTTCTCCACGATGGGGTTGCGCTTCTCCTCACCGTTGCCCGGAGTCATAGGTTGTTCCGATTTGTTAGCCATCCTAGGTTTGCCTCCTCTATAGAGCCTATGACGGCAGCAAGGCTCGCCTCGCTCCGTCAATCGTGATCAGTGCTGTAGATTCCCGACTTCGGGAATGTACAGGATAAGGTCCACCATAGTATGGTTTGGCACCCAGCCTTTCATGCATGATCAGGGACCGACGTTTCCGGGCATAAGAAAACCCCGGGGGTGCGAGTCCCGGGGCATGTTTTCAGCGACTAGGTGTGCGAGGGAAGTCTCTTACACTTCCATGATGATCGGAAGGATCATCGGTCTTCTTCTTGTTTGCTCGTATAAGAATCGTCCTAGTGAGTCTTTGACATGGGTCTTAAGCGATGCCCATTCGTTCACATTCTCGCTCATCAGCTTCGTCAGGGTGTTGGAGACGATCTTGTTCGCCTCCTCCAGCAGCCCTTCGGACTCCCGGACATATACGAAGCCGCGGGAGATGATGTCCGGACCGGACACAATCTTGCCGTCCTGCTTGCTCAGAGTAACGACCACAACCAGAACGCCGTCCTGGGACAGCAGCTTCCGGTCACGCAGCACGATGTTGCCTACATCGCCTACGCCCAGGCCGTCGATCAGGATGTTGCCGCAGGAAACCTTGCCGGCTTTGCGGGCCACTCCGTTCTGCACTTCAACGGTCTCGCCGATATCGCAGATGAAGATGTCCTCGCGGTCCACGCCCACCATCTCGGCCAATTGACCGTGCTGACGCAGCATGCGGTATTCCCCGTGAATCGGCATGAAATACTTCGGCTTCATCAGGTTCAGCATCAGCTTCAGCTCTTCCTGACTGCCGTGACCCGACACGTGTACCCCGGATACGGAGCCCGGTCCGTAGATCACGTTCGCCCCAAGGCGGAACAGCTCGTCCACCGTACGGCCCACATACTTCTCGTTGCCCGGAATCGGGGTTGCCGCAATGACTACGGTATCTCCCGGTAAAATATCCACCTTCCGGTGAGTCGAACGCGCCATACGGGTCAGCGCGGACATCGGCTCACCCTGGCTGCCTGTCGACAGAATAACCACACGATCGGCAGCCATCTTATTCACTTCTTCCGGTTCGATCAGCATGCCGTCCGGAATCCGGAGATAGCCGAGCTCGGATGCGATGCTGACGACGTTCACCATGCTGCGTCCGATGACCGTAACTTTCCGCTTCGTCACTTCAGCCGCATCGAATACTTGCTGGATCCGGTGGACATTGGAGGCGAAAGTCGCCACCACCACCCGCTGCCGTGCCTTGCGGAATACCTCTTCCAGCTCCGCTCCGACACTGCGCTCCGATCCGGTATATCCGGGACGCTCCGCATTCGTGCTGTCCGACAGAAGCATCAGCACACCGCGGTTGCCGATCTCCGCCATCCGGAACAAGTCCGCGTACTGCTCGTTCACCGGAGTCTGGTCGAACTTGAAGTCTCCCGTATGGACCACGTTGCCTTCCGGGGTTTCCACGCAGATCCCCACGGAATCCGGAATACTGTGGTTCGTCCGGAAGAAGGTCGCCTTCAAGCCGCCCAGCTGCAGCTCCGATTCGGCGTTGATGAGAATCCGCTTCGTATCGCCGAGAAGCCCCGCTTCCTTCAGCTTCGCTTCCACGAGGCCTAAGGTCAGCTTCGTTCCGTACACCGGCACATTCAGCTGCTTCAATACGTAGGGCAGGCCGCCGATATGATCCTCATGGCCGTGCGTCAGCAGAATGCCCCGTACCTTGTCTTTATTATCGATCAAGTAGCTGATATCGGGAATGACAATGTCGATGCCGAGCATATCCTCCTCGGGGAACTTCAGACCCGAATCAATTACGATTATGTCGTTCGCATATTGAACCACATACATGTTTTTGCCGATCTCGCCCACGCCGCCTAGAGCGAAGACCAATAATTTGTCGTTATTCTTCTTGGACAAGTTGTCTCCTCCTGTTCATAAATTGACGACGATCTTATTAAGCCCATCAATAAGAAACCGCACCAGTCACTTGACAACATTATACAGGAACAAACTCTTGAAAAACAAGTTTAAACTCATTACAATCATTTTCCCCAAAAAAACAAAACCGATGCCGCTTACAACGGCATCGGTCAGGATGGCAATAAAAATTAGACCTGGTGCGACTGGAGCAATTCCTCAATAAACCTTCCTTCGGCTTCATTCACCGGAACCATGGGCAGCCGGAGGCCTCCCACCGGGATCCCACTCACGTTCAGAGCATGCTTCACCGCTGCCGGATTCGGTACCCGATTGGGGCAATGGAACATGCCGCGGAACACGGGGAACAGCATCTGATGCAGCCTGCGAGCCTCGGCCGGGCGGTCATCCGCGTACGCCTCGATCATGCTCTTGATCTGCGCGCCGACAATATGTCCCGCTACGCTGACGACTCCATAGGCTCCTATGGAGAGGAACGGAAGAGTCAGGGAGTCATCTCCGCAGTATACCCGGAAATGCTCGGGACCCTGCGACACCAGGGTCGTGATATGATCCAGGTCGCTATGCGCCTCCTTGGAGGCGACGATGTTCGGAAATTCCCGCGCCAGCCGCAGCGTCGTGGCCGTATCCACATTGATGCCGCAGCGCGAAGGAATGTTGTACAGCATGATCGGCAATCGGGTGGACTGGGCCACCGCCTTGAAGTGCTGGTACAATCCCTCCTGCGAAGGACGATTGTAGTATGGGGCTACCAGAAGTACCCCGTCTGCCCCTGCTTTCTCTGCCGCCTCGGTTAAGTGAATCGTGTGGGCCGTGTCGTAGGAGCCCGTTCCGGCAATCACTTTGGCCCGTCCTCGGACCAATCGGACTACGGATTCGAACAACCCGCTTTTCTCGCTGTCGGTTAAGGTCGGCGATTCTCCCGTCGTCCCACAGACGACCAAGGAATCGCAGCGCATCCCCTCGATCAAGTGTTCCACCAGCGCCTCCAATTGCTCTTCGCTGACTTGAAGCTGTTCGTCAAAGGGGGTAACCATTGCCGTTACGAGTCTGCCAAAGTTGGCCACCGTAAAAACCTCCCGGTTTCTCTACAGATTGTGAAAGCTATCGATCTGGGATAGGTCCAGATATTTCATTCTATTCCGATTGGCGCCCGTTTATTTGTCCAATGAGAATCGTTTGTGTAGGGCTCTGACCGCCTGGGCCATATCCTTGCCGTGCACCAATACCCAGATAGTGGCATTGGAATCGGCGGATTGGAGAATGGCGATGTCCTCCTGGGTTAAGGCTTCCACAATATGGGCCATAATGCCGGGAACACCGTGGATTCCGCCGCCGATAACCGATACCTTCGCACACCCGGGGGCCAGCCTCGGCTCGTATCCCAGCTCCGCTAATAGGCGTGCGGCACGGTCTCCTTCGGAATCGAACACGGTATACATGACTCCGGATGGATTCACATTAATGAAGTCGACGCTGATCTGATGATCGGCCATAGCCTTGAACACCTTCAGCTGCATGTCGAAGCTTCCGTCCGTGTTTGGCACCGTGATTTGGGTCATATAAGGAACGTGCGCAATTCCGGTCACATGCCGGTCGCGCACTTCATTTCTTTCCTGCTTCAGGGCGTCAAAGTTCGACACCAGCGTTCCCTCATCCTCCTCGAAGGTCGAACGTACGCGAATAGGCAGGTTCGCCTGCATCGCCACCTCGACTGCGCGGGGGTGAATGACTTTGGCGCCGTTGTGCGCCATATTGCAGATCTCCGAGAAGCTAACCTGCTCCAATCTCTTCGCATTCTCTACGATCCGGGGATCGGCCGTGAGAATGCCTCCGACATCGGTGAAGATGTCGACGATTTCCGCTTTTAGAGCCACGCCCAGTGCCGTTGCGGAAGTATCGCTTCCCCCTCGGCCGAGAGTCGTCGCATCGTCCAAGGCGGTCTTTCCTTGAAACCCTGTCACAATCACCACATGATCTTTATCCAGCAGCTCCAGAATTCGGGTAGGACGGATTGATACGATATGGGCATTGCCGAAATCATCGTTGGTCAGAATACCGGCTTGCGCGCCGTTCAATACGGAGGACCGGATGCCCTCCGCATTCAGCTGGCTGCAAAGCGTCGCTGCGGAGATCGTTTCTCCGCAGCAAAGCAGTAAATCGCGCTCTCGCGCCGGCAGGCTGTCCCCATTCTGGCGGATCAGGTCCAAGAGGGTATCCGTAGCATACGGCTCCCCCTTGCGTCCCATGGCCGAAACGACGACGACCAGCTTGTATTGATCGGCTAATGCTTTGCGGATATGACGGATAACGTGAGTTCTGGCTTCAACAGTGGATAAGGACGTACCTCCGAATTTCTGTACTAAGATCCGCATGTGCATGCGTCCCTCCCTTATAGCCTCCTGAACAATCACTATCCTCTTACTTGCCTTGAACCAGACATTCTCCGATTTGAACGGCGTTCCAAGCTGCGCCCTTCAACAGGTTGTCGGACACAATCCACATGTTGAGCGCACGCGGATTGTTCAGATCGCGGCGTACCCGTCCGACGAAGGTTTCGATTTTGCCGGCGGCTGTGGTGGCCAGCGGATATTTTTGCTCCGCCGGTTCGTCCTCGAGCACGAGGCCCGGGGCTTCAGCCAGAAGCTTGCGAACCTCTTCCATCTCGAAGTCGCTCTTCAGCTCGACATAAACCGACTCGGAATGTCCGTATACAACCGGGATCCGTACGCAGGTTGCCGTGACCTCGATGGACTCGTCGCCCATGATCTTCTTGGTCTCGCGGATCATCTTCATCTCTTCGTTGGTGAAGCCGTTGTCCAAGAACTTGTCGATCTGGGGAATCGCGTTGAAGGCGATCTGGTGCTTGATCGGCAATGCTCCGACGGGCAAAATATCCGGATTGGCCGAGTTGCCGGCCAGAACTTCGCGGGATTGGCGAAGGGTCTCTTCGATGGCCTTGGCGCCTGCACCGGACACCGCCTGATAAGTGGAGACAATGACTTTGGAGATGCCGTAGCGGTCATACAGAGGCTTCAATGTAGCCACCATCTGGATCGTGGAGCAGTTCGGGTTGGCGATGACACCCTTGTTCTCGAAGATCTTCTCCGGGTTGACTTCCGGAACGACCAGCGGAGTTTCCGGGTCCATCCGGTAGGCGCTGGTGTTATCGATACATACCGCACCCGCCTTCACCGCATGGGGAATCAATTCTTTGCTGACGTCGCCGCCTGCGGACAGGAACACGATCTCCACACCCTTGAAGCTCTCCGGGGTGGCTTCCTCGATCACGACGTCCCGATCCTTGAAGCGTACGGTTTTACCGGCGGAGCGCTTGGAAGCCAAGAGCTTCAGTTCTTTCACAGGAAAGTTGCGCTCGGCGAGCAGACGGATAATCTGCTCCCCGACAGCGCCGGTAACCCCGACTACTGCTACGTTGTAAAGTCTCTGTTCTGCCATCGATAGCTCTCCTTTTTGATTGCACAAATTCAATACTTAAACCGTTCGATCACCATCGGTTGAAGCTGCTTCCCTTGTATCGCCGCTTCGCAGGTTTCCATGATGAGATCCATCCGGGCCACCAGAGAATTGGGCTTCGCGCTGGGAGCATCCTGACCGTACGGTACGAAATAAATGTTCTTCGCCACCAGCAGCCTGGCGATATTGGCCGCATTCAGACCGAGTCCGTCATTAGTGGAGATCGCCAGCACCAAGGGCTTCTGATTGCGCATCTGCGCTTTGGCTGCCATCAAGACGGGGCTCTCCGTCATAGCATTGGCCAGCTTGGCGGTCGTGTTGCCCGTACAGGGCGCAATGACCATCACATCCAGCAGCTTCGAAGGGCCGAGCGGTTCTGCATCTACAATTGTAGAAATAATATCATTCCCGGTGATATCTTTCAACTGTTTTTGCCAATCTTCCGAACGCCCGAAACGGGTGTCCGTGGTTAACAGACTATAGGAAGCGATGGGAATGACCTTGGCCCCCGCATCGACAAAACGCTGAATTTGCGGCATGGTTTCGGCAAATGTGCAATGCGAGCCCGTCAATGCGAACCCTACCGTTTTCCCTGTCCAGAAGCTCATGAGCCGTTCCTCCCTTGTTGGTAATCCTCCATCAGCAGCTCGCTGACGGTATGTGCAATGATGCGGCCGGCCGTCTTCGGAGCGACAATTCCGGGAAGCCCGGGAGCAAGCATGGCTTTGATCCCCCGCCGCTCGGCGAACCGGAAATCCGTACCGCCGGGGCGGGATGCCAAATCTATGATTAACGCCCGGTGCGGAATCTGGGCGATAACCTGGGAGGTGACCACCATGGACGGAATGGTATTGAACAGGAGGTCCACATCCTGCACCTGGCGGATCAGCTCCTTCGTGTAGAACGGCTCGAAGCCCATCTCCAAGGCGCGGGCGAAATGCTCCGGCTTCCGCACGCCCGCCTTCACCCTCGCTCCGAGTCCCTTAAGCGTCCGGGCCAGGGTCAATCCGGTGCGCCCCAAGCCCAGCACCATGCTGACGGAGCCGTGAATGGTGAAGTCCGTGTGCTGGATCGCCATCATGACGGCTCCCTCCGCCGTAGGAATCGAATTGTAGATGGCCACGTCGTCCCGTTCGAAGAGCTCGATAAGCGCAATGCTGTATTTATTGCATATCGTTTTGAGATACGGCTTCGCCATTCCGGTGAACACCCTCGCATGCTTAGGCAGCGCAGCGACATGTTCTTCGGTCAAGATCAGCTCCTCCGAGGAAAAGATGGACTCCACCTTCCCCTTATCGTCCGTTCCAACAGCCGGAAGCAGAACGACGTCTGCCTGGGCGAATGCTTCCGTATCCAGCTTGATCCTGGTCACTCCGTTCAATGGTGTCTGTAAATTGTCAAATCCGATTAGCTGTACGGTGGCATCCAGCTCCAGCAGCCTCCCGATCACCTCCAATTGCCGGGCATCACCGCCTATGAAGACGGCTTGCATTCCAGTGAGCATCCCTGCACACCCCTTTCAGGTCTTGTCGATAACTCATAGTATGCCAGGGGTCAATAATGGGTTACAGCCCAGCTCCATCCTCCCATTATGGAAAGAAGGACGAACCATTCGAAAAGGCCTTTTCCAAAAGCCAGGGATCCGGCTTAAGAAAAGGCCTTGAAAAAAGAAAAACGCGGGAGCTTCCGCCCCCGCTTCTGATGATCAATCCGGAGTCCCGTTGCTTAACGGGTTCCCGTATGCCCGAAGCCTCCTGCTCCCCGATCCGTGTCGGACAGCTCCTCCACCTCGGCAAGCTCGATTGCGGGAAGCTGCTGGATCACCATCTGGGCAATCCGTTCATTCCGGCAGATGGTGAACGGTTCCTGTCCCAGGTTAATGAGCAGCACCTTCACTTCGCCACGATAATCGGCGTCAATGGTGCCCGGGGTATTCAGGCAAGTAATGCCGTATTTGAACGCCAAGCCGCTCCGGGGACGGATCTGTGCCTCGAGTCCGGCCGGCATGGCCATGGCAAAGCCGGTCGGAACCAGCTTCCGCTCTCCGGGGTGCAGGATCAGCGGCTCCGTCACGGCAGCATGCAGATCGAAGCCGGCTGCCAGCTCCGACATGCGCCGGGGCAGGAGCACGTCCTCATTCCCCGGGAGTCGTTTCAGTTGAACCGTTTGAAGCAAGCATATCCCTCCTAAAGCTCTGGATCGAGTCGCTCGATTGACCTACCATGGCCAAGGCGAAGGAATGGGCGAACACTTCCTTGGTCAGCTCACGGATTTGGTCTTGCGTTACGGATTCGATCCGTTGAATGATTTCGTCCATGGTATAATGCTTACCCAGCAAGAGCTCGTTCTTGCCCAACCGGTTCATCCGGCTGCTAGTGCTCTCCAAGCTTAAGATCAGGCTGCCCTTGAGCTGCTCCTTGCCCTTGCGGACCTCCGCATCGGTCAGACCGTGATGGAGCACCTCCCCCACTACCTCCATCGAGACCTTGAGCACTTCTTCCGTCTGCTTCGGCGCCGTGCCGGTGTAGATGGTGAACATGCCATTATCCAGGTAAGAGGTATGATAGGAGTATACGGAATACGCCAGACCGCGCTTCTCGCGGATTTCCTGGAACAGTCGGGAGCTCATCCCCCCGCCGATGGCGTTATTCAATAGTATCATGGCGTACAGCCGGTCGTCGCGGATGGAACAGCCGGGTAAGGACAGGCAGATATGGTTCTGCTCCGTCTTCTTCTCATGGAAGATCTCCCCGGAATAAAAGGACGGCGGGGTCACAGGAATTTCCGGACCTTGGTTGGAGAAGCCGCCGAAATGCTTCTCGATGAGAGGCATGATATGGTCATCGATATTTCCGGCCAGACTTACAACGGTATTGCTGACGGTATAGTACTTCTTCATGTAGCTTCGCAGATCGTCCGGCTGGAAGCGATGCAGGTTCTGCTCGAGTCCCAGGATGGTTTGCCCCAGCGGGTGTTCCCTGTAGGCGGCCTTGGCCATCAGGTCATGCACCAGATCATCCGGAGTGTCCTCATACATGGAGACCTCCTCTAAGATCACGTTGCGTTCCTTCTCCATCTCCTCCGGATCTAATCGGGAATTGAAATACATATCCGCCAATACGTCCATGGCCATGGGAAGATGCTCATCCAGAACCTTGACATAGTAGCAGGTATATTCTTTGGTGGTGAAGGCATTCACGTTGCCGCCGATGCCGTCGAACAGCTCCGCGATATCTTTGGCCGAATACCGGTCCGTTCCTTTGAACAGCATGTGCTCGATGAAATGGGAAACCCCATTCCGGTCGGTCTCCTCATTGCGGGATCCCGTCTTGACCCAGATGCCGAAGGATACGGAACGGCAGGTCGGGATCTTCTCAAGCACTACTCTTAACCCGTTCGGGAGTACGTAGTGATTCAATGTGTTTCCTCCTGGGAGTTGATGTCAGCTTACATACCTATATAGTCTATCACTTGCGGAGTTGGGTTTCCAGTTCAGGAACCCTTTCGGGTGAAATTAATTCGCTGACGGTGCCCAACGCGTAGCCTTTTTTCTTCGCGTCCCGGATGATCGCTTCGATCGATTCCGAAGAGGCATGGGTCGGGTGCATGAGAATCATGGCTCCCGGCTCCAGGCGGGACGTAATCTTGCGGATGACCGCAGCCGGCTCCGGCTTCATCCAATCCACCGTGTCCAAGGTCCAGAGGATGGTCCGCAGCTTCAACTGATGGGCGATGTCCACCGTCTCCTGGTCGAAATCTCCGGAGGGCGGGGCGAACAGCCGATTTTTCACTCCGATCTGCTCCAGCAGCTTCTCCGTCTTGACGATCTCCTGCTCCGCTTGGCCCCGCGGCAGTTGGCTCATGTTCTTGTGGGAATAAGCGTGGTTGGAGAGCTCATGCCCTGCTTCCCCGATGGCCTTGGCCTGCTCCAGATGTCCCTTCAGCCACGTACCGTCCAGGAAGAAGGTGGCGTGTACATTCTCCTTCTTCAGCACATCCAGCATCTTCGGCAAAAATTCATCTCCCCAAGCCACATTAATCATAAGGGAGATCATCTTCTTCTCCGGGTTCCCGCGATAGATAGGCTGGGCCCCTAAGTCATCCAAGCCGGTCTTGGGCGGTACCTCCCGGTAGATATAGGTCAAGGGAGTCCCCTGCGGAAGCTGACCGGCCAAGCGGTAGGTCTTCTCCACATCCAACTCTCTTCCGTTCAACCCGGGAATCGCCTTCCATATCGGGTCCACTCTCGCATTCACCGGCTGGATCCGTAACTTCACCGCTTCCTCCTGCAGCTGCTTCAAGAGCTCGCCTCCGGTAGGGACGGACGCAGGAGCTCCTCCGAGCCGGGCCATGACGGGTACGGCCTCCGGAGCTTGTCCCGCGCCCGCGCTTCCCCGGGTCTCCTTCTCCTGCAAGAGACGTACAGTCCCGTCCTTTACCTGATTCAGGTACCGCTCCACCATCGGCGTATGGCTTGTCCCCCAGATCACAAAGGCCGTCACCAAATAGGTTAAGGCCCGAATCTTCATCTGTTCCGTCTTTTGCATGTCCTTACACCCCGGTATCCGCTTTTTTCTCATATTATGCCATGAAGGACAAGGATATACCCGGATATACCCGGATCTGTGCCGAACTTCGCATAGAACGGGACCTGGTCGGGAAAGTGAAAAAAAGCCCCAGCAGGCATCAGGCCTGCTAGAGCTTGGAACAGATGTAATCAGGATTCGGTCTTGGCGGCTGCTGGAGCGGCCGGCATGGTGGCTTTGCGGGACAGGTTCACGCGGCCTTGATTGTCGATCTCCGTAACCTTGACTGTGATCTTGTCGCCGATGGCAACCACGTCCTCCACCTTGGCCACCCGTTCGGTGGACAGCTGGGAGATATGGACGAGGCCTTCCTTGCCCGGGAGCACTTCCACGAATGCGCCGAACTTCTCGATCCGCTTGACGGTTCCCAGGTACGTCTCGCCTACGACTACCTCGCGGACGATGCTCTCGATGATCTCGCGGGCACGCTCATTCGCCGCTTGATTGCTCGAAGCGATGAAGATGCTTCCGTCCTGTTCGATGTCGATCTTGACGCCGGTTTCTTCGATGATCTTGTTGATCACCTTGCCGCCAGCGCCGATTACCTCACGGATCTTGTCCGGATGGATCTGCATGGTGATGATCTTCGGAGCATATTGCGACAGCTCCTTGCGGGGCTTGTCGATGGTAGCCAGCATCTTGTCCAGGATGAACATGCGGCCCTTGTTCGCCTGCTTCAGGGCTTCCTTCAGGATCTCGCGGTCAATGCCGTCGATCTTGATGTCCATCTGGATGGCGGTAACACCCTTGGAAGTACCGGCAACCTTAAAGTCCATGTCGCCCAGGTGGTCTTCCATTCCCTGGATATCCGTCAGAATGGAGACATGCTCGCCGTCCTTGATCAAGCCCATGGCCACGCCGGCCACCGGAGCCTTGATCGGTACGCCTGCATCCATAAGAGCCATGGTGCTGGCGCAGATGGAGGCCTGAGAGGTGGAGCCGTTGGACTCGAGCACCTCGGATACAACACGGATGGTGTACGGGAATTCCTTCTCATCCGGCAGCACCATCTCCAGGGCGCGTTCACCCAGTGCACCGTGGCCGATCTCGCGGCGACCCGGCGGACGGAGCGGACGGGCTTCGCCTACGCTGAACGGAGGGAAGTTGTAATGGTGCATGAAACGCTTGCGCTCCTCCAGGTCAATGCCGTCCAAGAGCTGCTCGTCGCCGATAGAGCCCAGCGTGGCGATGGACAAGGCTTGAGTCTGGCCGCGGGTAAAGAGTGCGGAGCCATGGGTGCGGGCCAGCAAGGACGTCTCGCAGGCGATCGGCCGGATCTCATCCAGGGCTCGTCCGTCCGGACGGACCTTATCATGGGTGATCAGACGGCGTACTTCTTCCTTCACAATGTCGTACAGCACTTCCTTCACATCGCCGATCTTGGAGGCTTCCTCCGCATAGACGGCCTTGAAGTGCTCCACAGTCTCCGAGTTGATGGCTTCGATGGCGTCATACCGGGCCTGCTTCTCCGGAATTCGGACCGCCTGCACCAGACGCTCGGAGGCATATGCGCGAACGTCCGCATCCACAGCCGAATCGGCTGCGTGAAGCTTCACTTCCATCTTGGGCTTGCCCACTTCCTGGACGAACTGTTCGATGCCTTCGCAGATCTTCTTGATGGACTCGTGGCCGAACATGATGGCTTCGAGGATCACGTCCTCCGGCAGCTCACGGGCTTCGGCCTCCACCATCATAATCGCGTCCTTCGTACCGGCTACGACCAGGTACATGTCGCTGATGTTGGATTGCTCAACGGTCGGGTTGATTACGAACTCGCCGTTGACGCGGGCTACAATGACGCCGCCGATGGGCCCGTTGAACGGAACGTCGGAGATGGCCAAGGCACAGGATGTGCCGATCATGGCGGTAATCTCCGGAGAGTTATCCTGCTCCACGCTCATGACAAGATTGACGATCTGCACGTCGTTCCGGAAGCCTTCCGGGAACAGCGGGCGGATCGGCCGGTCCGTCAAGCGGCTGGCCAAGATCGCCTTTTGAGTCGGACGGCCTTCGCGCTTGATGTAGCCGCCCGGAATTTTGCCTACGGCATACAAACGCTCTTCATAGTTAACCGTGAGTGGGAAGAAATCCAAATCCTTGGGGTCCGGCGATGCCGTAACCGTACACAGCACAGCCGTGTCGCCGTAGCGCGCCATAACGGCCGCGTTCGCTTGCTTTGCCAGCTTGCCTGTTTCCAGCACGAGGGTACGTCCGCCGAGTTCAATTCGGACACTTTTCTGTTCCATACCTGCCTCCTGAGAGATCGTTGATTTCATTGAAATCCATATGTAACGCCGGCTCGTCCGGTTAACACCGTCTTGCAGGCGCGGGATGCGTAGTATTTCAACATGATGTATAGTATTTCCTGCTTTTCCTCATCTAATCGGTCGGAAATAGGGAAAAAGCAACCAAATCTTCTCCATGCATCGGTACCAGCACGGTAGAACAATGGTTGCTTTCCCATCATCTAACCTTATCTACGAAGACCCAGCTTCTCGATGAGTGCGCTGTAACGTTGAACGTCCTTGTTTTTCAGGTACGTCAGCAGCTTACGGCGTTGTCCGACCATCTTCAGAAGACCACGACGAGAGTGGTGATCTTTCTTGTGAACACGCAAATGGTTGGTCAAGTTCACGATGTTTTCCGTCAGGATAGCGATCTGAACTTCCGGAGATCCGGTATCGGATTCATGAACCTTGTGGTCCTGAATCAGTTGAGTCTTGCGTTCTTGAGTCAATGCCATCCTATTCACCTCCTGATCTTATATATCCCCTGTAGCCCAGAAACCGCCGGTGTTACGAGTATCCGCGCTAAGGTTCCCATCGCCGCGCCGAGAGGCGCTTCATGGCGACAAGAGACAGTATATCACATGCTGGACATCAATGTAAATGTTCGTCCAACATTTCTTTTCCCCGGAGCATATCCGAACGGATCTGCTCCACCAATTCCGCTGCAGAGACGAATTTGCGCTCGTGGCGGATGAAGCCGATAAACCGGACCGTCACGGTTTCCCCGTAGATCATCTCAGAGAAATCGAACAGATGGGCCTCCAGAGTCGTCTGCCCGCCCTCCTCCGCGAAGGTGGGCTTCCATCCGATATTCATGACTCCGCCGTAACGCTGCCCCCGCACGACAGCCTCCACGGCATACACACCGCGGCCGGGAATCACATAAGCGTCCGCCGGATCCAGGTTGGCCGTCGGGATGCCGATGGTCCTTCCCCTGCCCTCGCCGGTGACCACCTTGCCCCGGAAGGAGAACGGCCGTCCGAGAAGACGCGCTGCCTTCTCCACTTGTCCGTTCAGAAGGCATTCGCGAATCAGGGTGCTGCTGACCTTCTCGCCGCCCATGTGAATGGGACGGACCACCTCGACGGCGAAGCGGCCTTTGGCCAGTGCGACCAAAGTATCCGCGTTGCCCTTCCCTTGATAGCCGAAGGTGAAATCGAAGCCGATCACTACGGTCTGGACTTGGAGCCCTATTAAGATCCGCTCGACGAATTCCTCAGGCGGCAAGGCTGCGAACTCGCGGTCGAACTTCACCACGTAGGCGTGCGACATGCCGAGAGCCTCGAAGGCCTTCAGCTTCTCCTCCAGCGGGGTGATGGATTCTTCATATTGGGACAAGCCCAGAACGACCCGCGGGTGCGGCTCGAAGGTCATGACCGCGGCAGGCAGATGAAGCTGCTCACCAGTGTTCAACGCACGCTGGAGCACCTCCCGGTGTCCCGTATGGATCCCGTCGAAGTCTCCGATGGCCAGAACCTGGTGTTCCCCAGGAAGGTTAGAATATTCTGTATTAGCCGAAATGGTATATGCCTGCATGTATCTCCCCTGCCCATCAAGCCGGATCGTGTTCCTGCTCCGGCACAAACACTTTTTCAGGGCTTAAGGTCCTGCCGTCCTCGTGAAGACGGAACAGGCCCAGAAACCTCTCTTCATCATATAACCGAACCAGCCCGGCCATCAGCCCGGGAAGGTCATGGCGTACCAAATCGGGTCCCGCCGGTTCGGGGAGACGCAGCTTTTTGCCTTGCAGGGCATGAAGCGCCATGGTCTTATCCGCCGAATACCGGGGGATAAACGGAATGGCGTCATCGGAGGGCACCGTTAAGCGTGCAACGACCTCTTCGCCGGCGGCCGCCGCCTCTGCAAGCTCCTCCAAGGTAACGCACTGCTCCCGGGTGAACCCGCCGGTCGAAGTGCGGATCAGCTCCCCCATGACGGCCGGATAGCCGAGGGCTCTTCCGATGTCCACGCACAAGGTCCGGATATAGGTTCCCTTGGAGCAGCTGACCCGGAACTCGATCTCCGGATTGGCCGTTTCCAGAGACATCCGTACGGCTTGGATCGCGTATATGGTGACCGCGCGCGGCTTGCGCTCCACGATCTCGCCTTTGCGGGCCAGCTCGTACAAGCGTTTGCCATCCACCTTGACCGCGGAATACATGGGCGGGACCTGCTGGATTTCTCCAGCGAACGATTCCAGAACGCTTAATACTTGAGCCGGATCCAGAGACACCGATTCGGAGCGCTCCACCACCGTTCCGGTCATATCCTCCGTATCCGTGGCCAAGCCGATGATAAGCTTCGCTTGGTATTCCTTGGGCATTTCCTGTATGTATTCGACCAGACGTGTTGCTCTTCCGATGCACAACGGCAGAACGCCGGTAACGGCCGGATCGAGGGTCCCGGTATGGCCGATGCGTTTGATTCTAAGAATGCGTCTTGCTTTGGCGACGACATCATGGGAAGTAAAGCCCTGGGGCTTCCATATGGGTATGATCCCTTCCACTTTCATCCGAGCGCTCTCTCCACTTCTGTCAACACCTGTTGGACCGCTTCCTGCAAAGTGCCTTGTACGGTGCAGCCAGCTGCCCGGATGTGGCCGCCTCCTCCGAATCTCTGGGCGATGGCCGACACGTCCGCCAGACCGGCGGAACGGAGACTGACCTTGTAGAGGAGGTTCCCCGATTGCTTGAAGAGCAGCCCTACCTCCACCCCCTCAACATTACGGGGATAGTTCACCAGCCCGTCCATATCTCCGCCGTCCGCTCCCGCTTCCCGGATATCGTCCAAGGATACGCTCATCCAAGCGATTTTCTTATCCGACGTGAAGTTTAAGTTCGACAGCGCTTTCCGCAGAATCGAGATATGGGAGAAGGTGAGCTTCTCCAGCAATTGGTCCGCAAGCTCATTCCCGTTGACTCCTTGGCGGAGCATCTCGGAAGCGATCTGCATGACCTTGGGCGTCGTATTGGAATACCGGAATCCTCCCGTATCGGTCAAGAGTCCGGTGTAGATACAGGTTGAAAAAGGTTTGGTCCATGGCAGCGCCATCGTAACCGTGAGATCGTAGAGGACCTGGGCCGTTGCAGCCGCCTCCGGATGGATCAGGTTCGCCGTTCCATACGCGTCATTGGTCGGATGATGGTCGATATTAAGCAGAGGGACGGCGTCCGGGAACCATTCCCTGACCCGTCCAATCCGCTCGTAATCGGCGCAATCCACTGCAATGACCGCTTGAAACTCCGGCTTGTCCTGGCTGCCCCATGCGCTGTAATCGCGAATGTCGGCATAACCGGGTAGCAAGCTGAATTTGGCAGGCACGGCACCTTCATTCATCATGATATAGCTCTTGCCCAACTGTTCCAGCATATGGCCGACTGCCAGGGTGGAGCCGATGGCGTCCCCGTCGGGATTGACGTGGGACACCACCAGAAAGCGATCCTGATTCAGGATGAACGCTTTAGCCTCCTCCAGCTGACGGACAACCTCCGGACCGTAATCCGATGGGTTACCGAGGATCATGGATGATTCTTCTCCTCGTTGTTGATTTGGCTGATCAGCTCATTGATCCGGCTGCCGTAGGCAACGGAGCTGTCGATCAGGAAGATCAGCTCCGGTGTTATACGAAGACGGATCCGCTTGGACAACTCGGAGCGGATGAACCCTTTGCCGCGGCCCAAGGCACGAAGCGTTTCCTCCCGCTGCTGCTCCGAGCCCATAACGCTCAGATACACCTTGGCTTGGGAGAAATCGTTCGTCACTTCAACGCCGGTGATGGTCGTAAAGCCCATCCGGGGGTCCTTAAATTCGGTTTGCAGAATTTGGCTGAGCTCTTTCTTGATCTGCTCGCCAACCCTGCCGGTACGAATTTTGGCCATAGCCTATCACCTCTCCACGGTTTCCATGATGAATGCTTCTATAATATCTCCTTCTTTGACATCAGTAAACCGTTCCAGCGTGATTCCGCACTCATAGCCTTGAGCCACATCCTTGGCGTCGTCCTTAAACCGCTTCAAGGAGTCGATCTTGCCTTCGTGAATGACGATGCCATTGCGGATCAGCCGTGCTTCGGCAGAACGGGAAATCTTGCCGGAGGTGACCATACAGCCTGCGATTGTACCGACCTTGGATACCTTGAAGGTATTCCGGACTTCCGCTTGGCCGATAACCGTTTCCTTGAATACCGGATCCAGCAAGCCCTTCATGGCGGACTCGATCTCATCGATGACCTGATAGATAATCCGGTGCAGACGGATGTCAACCTTTTCCTGCTCCGCAGTAGCCATGGCTGCCGGCTCCGGACGTACGTTAAAGCCGATAACGATGGCATTGGAGGCAGAAGCGAGTGTAACGTCGGACTCGGTTACCGCACCAACACCAGCATGCAGGATCTTCACCCGCGCGCCTTCCACTTCGATCTTCTCCAAGGAGCCGCGGAGGGCCTCGACGGAGCCTTGAACGTCGCCCTTGATGATGATGTTCAGGTCCTTGATCTCGCCTTCCTTGATCTGCTTGAACAGATCGTCCAGGGTGACACGGGTGTTGGCGCCCATGTCGGCCTGGCGCTGCTGGATGGTCCGCTTCTCGGCGATCTCGCGCGCTTTGCGCTCGTCTTCGAAGGCCAGGAACATGTCACCGGCCTGCGGAACCTCGGTCAGACCCGTGATCTCAACAGGAGTCGACGGACCTGCTTCCTTCAGACGCTTGCCCTTGTCGTTCACCATGGCGCGAACGCGGCCGAAGGTGTTGCCGGCGATGAAGGAATCGCCCACTTTGAGCGTACCATTCTGGACCAGCACCCGTGCAACCGGGCCCTTGCCTTTGTCCAGCTCAGCCTCGATGACGGTACCGCGCGCCCGCTTGTTCGGGTTCGCCTTAAGCTCTTGAACCTCGGCTACGAGGAGGATCATCTCCAGCAGGTTCTCCAGACCGGTTCGCTGCTTGGCGGAGATGTTAGCGAAGATGGTCTCGCCGCCCCATGCTTCCGGCACCAGCTCGAACTCAGTGAGCTCTTGCATGATTTTGTCCGGATTAGCGCCCGGCTTGTCGATCTTGTTCACCGCTACGATAATCGGCACCTTGGCGGCCTTCGCGTGGGCGATGGCTTCCTTCGTCTGAGGCATAACGCCGTCATCCGCCGCAACCACCAGGATGGTGATGTCGGTTACCTGCGCGCCGCGGGCACGCATGGAGGTGAACGCTTCGTGGCCCGGCGTATCGAGGAAGCTGATCTTCTTGCCGTTGATCTCCACTTGGTATGCGCCGATATGCTGGGTAATCCCGCCTGCTTCGCCCTCGGTCACGTTGGTGTGACGGATGGCGTCCAGGAGGGTGGTCTTGCCGTGGTCGACGTGACCCATGATGGTAACGACCGGAGGACGCTCCATCAGATCGGCAGGATCGTCGTTCTCTTCGATGGCTTCAATGTTCGTCTCGTCCACCGGAATCTTGAGCTCCACTTCCACGCCGTAATCGCCGGCCAGAAGCTGGATGGTATCCAAGTCGAGCTCCTGGTTGATGGTAGCCATCACGCCGAGGAACAGAAGCTTCTTGATCAGATCGGAAACGTCTTTATGCAGGAGCTTGGCGAACTCGCCGACGGTCATGGTGCCGCGCACGATGACTTTCTTCGGCGTATTGTCTACCTTCTCTTTGCGAACTTGGGTTTGGGGCTGGTTACGGCCCCTTCCGAACCGGCTGTTCTTATCGTCGGAGCGCTTCGGTGCCGGCTTGCCCTTCTTGCCGCCGCCTACCTTGGCTGCGCCTGCTGCGGGCAGATCCAGGACAAAGTCGTCATTGGCCGATACGTTTGTTGGCACCCGGATCGGCTTATCCTGAACCGGCTTGCCGCCGGAGCGGTCGTTGCGGGAGTAGTCGCCGCGCGCTTTGTCGCGATCGGAGCCTCTACGGGCCGGCTGGGACGACGGAACCGGCGCGCCTGCGGATTGCAGAGCGGATGCCATGGCGCCCAAGCCAGGACCGCGGTCGTCACGGCGTTGGAAGCCGCCTTGGCCTCCCTGGCCGCCGCCTTGACCGTCGCGGCGCTGGAAGCCGCCTTGGCCCCCTTGGCCGTCACGACGCTGGAAGCCGCCTTGGCCTCCCTGACCACCTTGGCCTTCACGACGCTGGAAGCCGCCTTGGCCCCCTTGGCCGCCGCCTTGACCTTCACGGCGCTGGTAACCGCCTTGGCCTCCTTGGCCGCCGCTTTGACCTTCACGGCGTTGGTAGCCCCCTTGGCCCCCTTGGCCGCCGCCTTGACCTTCACGGCGCTGGTAGCCGCCTTGGCCTCCTTGGCCGCCGCCTTGACCTTCACGGCGCTGGTAGCCGCCTTGGCCTCCTTGGCCGCCGCCTTGACCTTCACGGCGCTGGTAGCCGCCTTGGCCCCCTTGGCCGCCGCCTTGACCTTCACGGCGCTGGTAGCCGCCTTGGCCCCCTTGGCCGCCGCCTTGACCTTCACGGCGCTGGTAGCCGCCTTGGCCTCCCTGGCCGCCGCCTTGACCTTCACGGCGCTGGTAGCCGCCTTGGCCTCCCTGGCCGCCGCCTTGACCCTGACCGTCGCGCTGCTGCGGCGCCGGCTCGGAAGCCGCTTTGGGCGCTTGCTGGTCCGCTGCCGGTGCTGCGGACGGCTGGCGCTCCGCACGCGGCTGCTCGGTAGCAGCTACCGGTGCCGGCTTGCGCTCGGACGGAGAGGGCTGGGTGCCGGCCGCTACAACCGTGCCGTTGTCGCTGGTGCGTTTGGCAGCGGCATTAGCTTTGACGTCCTTGAAGAACTGCTCTACGGCCCCGACCATGTTCGGCTCCAGTACGCTCATATGATTGTTTACCGAAATTCCTTGTCGTTTAAGAATAGTAATAATCTCCTTGCTGCTCATATTTAGGTTTTTCGCATACTCGTAAACCCTAAGCTTATTATCCTGTTTGTCTTGTTTGGTCAATTTCCTTCCACCTCCGCAGGTTTTACCTGACACTGGGCGATCCTGTTCGCGAATCCTGCATCCGTCACCGCCAGGACTACCCGTTCCACTTTGCCGATGGCCGATCCAAGCTCGAACCGGCTCCCTTGCTCTATAAGAGGGACGTTGTAAAACGAGCACTTATCCCTGTACTTCTTCTGCGCGTTGGCCGCCGCATCCGACGCCAGCAGCACCAGCTTCGCCTCTCCCGACCGCACCGCCTTCATAACGGTATCGTCTCCAGTGACGATCTTGCCGGCCCGCATCGCCAAGCCCAAGGTAGACAGCCAATTATTCTTCATCATCGTCATCATCCGCTTCCTTCAAGGCGAGGAACTCATCCTCGACCCGGATGAAATCCTGCTCCAGCTGATCGTAAATCTCCGGACTAACCGCTTGCTTCAGGGCCCGGTCGAACGCTTTGCTCTTCTTGGCCAGCTTGAAGCAGGAGGCTTTGCCGCACAAGTATGCGCCGCGGCCCGATTTTTTGCCGGTCAGATCAATCAGGATGTGCTCATCGGGAGTCCGGACGACCCGGATCAGCTCTTTTTTGGCCTTCATTTCTTGGCATGCCACACATTTCCGAAGCGGAATTTTCCGTGGTCTCATTCTACTCTCACCCGCTTAAACATTGAACTGTTCTACGCCATTCGGTCAATCGATGCTGACGGAATCCTGGTGCATCAGCTCCGTCGTCGTCTTCGGACGGCCATACTCCTGCTCCGCCTGGGATTCGCTCTTAATGTCGATCTTCCAGCCGGTCAGCTTAGCGGCCAGACGCGCGTTCTGGCCCTTGATGCCGATAGCCAGCGACAGCTGGTAATCCGGCACGATGACCCGGCACATCTTCTCGCTCTCGAATACGTTCACTTCCACGACCTTCGAGGGAGACAGGGCGTTAGCCACGTATTCGTCCACATTTTCGGACCAGCGCACGATGTCGATCTTCTCGCCCTTCAGCTCCGTCACGATGGTCTGCACGCGCACGCCCTTGGGACCTACGCAGGAACCGACCGGCTCTACCTCGGGATTGCGGGAATGAACGGCGATCTTGGAACGGAAGCCGGCTTCCCGGGCTACGGAACGGATCTCGACGACGCCGTCGTAAATCTCGGGAACCTCCAGCTCGAACAGGCGCTTCAGCAGTCCGGGATGGGTCCGGGACAGGATGATCTGCGGTCCCTTGGTGGTGTTCTCCACCTTGGTGATATAAGCCTTCACCCGGTCGCCGTGGGTAAACTTGTCGTTCGGCATCATCTCGTTCAACGGAAGCACGGCCTCCACCTTGCCCAGGTCCACGTACAGATTGCGCAGATCCTGGCGCTGGACGATACCGGTGACGATGTCTTCCTCTTTGTCGATGTAGGCATGGTAGATCAGCCCCCGCTCCGCCTCGCGGATCCGCTGGGTGACCACCTGCTTCGCCGTCTGGGCCGCGATCCGGCCGAAATCCTTCGGAGTCACTTCGATCTCCACGATGTCCTCCAGCGTGTAGTTCGGGTTGATCTCCCGTGCAGCCTCCACCGAAATTTCCATGCGGGGGTCCAGTACGTCCTCCACGACGGTTTTCCTTGCATACACCTTGATCAGGCCGGTGGTCTTGTTGATGTCCACGCGAACGTTCTGGGCCGTATTGAAATTCCGCTTATAACCGGAAATCAGCGCTGCCTCAATCGCCTCAATCAGGATGTCCTTCGCAATGCCTTTTTCTCTCTCCAGTTCCGACAGGGCTTCGATAAAATCAGCGTTCATGGGAATGGAATTCCTCCTTTCAAATATCCACAACGGGTGTGATTGCTAGAATACGATAGCCAACCGGGCGCTCGCCAGCTTCTCTGCCGGCACGGTTACGCTCTTCTTACCCGTGTTCACGGTGAACGTCTCTCCGTCGAATGCCTCCAGAAGCCCTTCGAACTCCTTCTTCCCGTTTACAGGTTCATAGGTTGTGAGAAATACGTGCTTCCCGACCGCCTTACGGTAATCCTCCGGCTTCTTCAGGGGACGCTCTGCCCCGGGGGAAGATACCTCCAGGAAGTAAGCAACCGGAATCGGGTCATTTTCATCCAGCTTGGCGCTCAGGAATTCGCTGACGCGGCCGCAATCGTCAATATCGATGCCGCCTTCCTTATCCACATAGACGCGGAGGAACCAGTTGCTGCCTTCCTTCACGTACTCGATGTCCACCAGCTCGAATCCGTTCTCGTCCAGGAACGGCTTGACCATTTCTTCCACGGCGGATTTAATCTGCGAGCTCAATGTATTACCCCCTAATATAGGTATGTAGTGTTGGGTTCAGAACCTGAAAAGCCGTAAACAAAGAGTAAAGAGTGGGTCGCCCCACTCTCCAATTCTGCACAGTATCAACATCACAAACATTAGTATAGCATAAATCCGTATTTTTTTACAATAGGCCCCTTGAAAAGTCCTTCCAGCTCAAGGGATGTGTTTTTTTTGTAAAGCAGCTTGAACCTCTTCCTAAAGATGGATAGGATTAGGATCAATTCCGACGAAAAAAAGGAGGCGTTGTTCGCCGTGATGGAACGCTTCAGAACCCATTCCAAGATCCTGCTTGTCGTCTTGGGCATGCTGGCTCTAAGCCGTATGATTCTGTATATGGAAGCCTATCTGGGCAGCAACTTGTTCAGCAATTACAGCTCACCCCGCGAATACGTCCAGGCCGGCACGCCGGAAGAGCCCTATCCGCAGATGAAGCTGCCCCGGGCATTGGAGGAATCACGGCCGGTTCATGTAAGGGACTTGTTGAAGTTCGACACGTATTCTTATATGAAGATAACCGAACGCGGCTACGACCGGTTCTCCATGGACCAGCCCCATCCGCCTGCAAACTGGGTATTCTTCCCTCTGTATCCGCTCACCGTCGCATCCGCTGCCAAGCTGCTTCCGTTCTGGGATACGCTGACGGTTGGGATCGTCCTCTCCCATGTGTATTTATGGCTGGCTTTATCCTTCATATATAAAATCGGCCTGGCCATGGGATGGAACGATAAACGGACCCGCTCGGTGATCTTCCTGGTGCTTCTCTACCCGGCCTCCGCTTACTATTCCCTCATGTACACGGAGAGCCTCTTCCTGCTGCTGTCCGCCGCGACGATTTATTTCTCCATCACCCGACGCTTCGGAGCGGCGCTTCTAATTGGCGGCCTGTCCACGGTGACCCGGGTCCCGGGGTTCGCCAACCTGGTGTTCGCGGCAGGGAGCCTGATTTTGGCCAAGGGCTTCAAGTGGTCCTGGCGCGATTTGAAATACGCGGGCTTCTTTCTTGCTTCCTTGCTGCCGTTGATTGCATATTTCGGCTACCTGAAGAGGCTTACCGGGGATTTCCTGGCAGCCGTTCATGAGCAGGCCAATTGGGCCAGGGAAACCTCATTTCCCTTCCAAGCCTATTGGCACTTTATTCGGAAGCCCTATTTCTCCTTAGGCGGCGGATGGGATAACGGGGTTATTTCATTTACTATGACCACCTTCGTCCTGACGGTGTTCGCAGCGGCGTTCCTCCTTCAGTTCCGCAGATTCCGCAGAGAGCCGTCGCAGCTCTTGTTTTTTGCATACGGCGCCCTGCTGATCACGGTTCCGTTCTCCAGTTCGCCGGAATACCTGACCAGCGTCGTCCGGTATATGATGGTCAGCCTGCCGCTGTACTTCTATCTACAAGAGCTGGGGGAAAAGCATGACCTCGTACGATATGCCACCATCGGTTTGTTGGGCGCCCTGCAGGCCATCATCACGATCGGGCTGATCAATGACTACACCTTCGTGATATAAGCATGGATCAGTCATAACCACCGGCTTAGCCGGTGGCTTCCATTAGCCCTATAAGGGCATGTTACTAGCCGGCGCCTAAAGGCGCTCTGAAATGGCTGCCAACCGCGTGGGTTCACGGGCGAGCCCCTGAAAAGGGGCCTCGTTACCTGC
>NZ_JBPPGJ010000017.1:0-138692 GCF_051594765.1 Oryzibacillus soli | reverse complement strand
CCTCGGTGCGATCTTCGCCGGTAGGGAGAGCAGCTTCGCCCGGATCGCGGCCAGCATGTCTGTCATGACATCCTTTACGTCCTCTGCCCGGTGGAGCTCTCCACGCATAACGGCCACCTGCAACTCCGCCTTCTCGCGCTTGGCCCGTTCGTGCTTGGCCCTCTCGGAGAAGTAGTCCACATCGTCGTCATGGCTGCGGTTCTGGACGTGCTTGATATACCGATGGACGCTCTCCAGGAGCTTGTACTTCCCTTTTTCCGCCCGGATCAGGACACCCTCTTCAGCCAGCTGCTGGACCCGGCGGGCGGACAGATCCAGCAGCTCCGCCAGGTCCTTCGTCGTGATGAGCTTTTCGCCGTTCGTTTTCCCCTCGTTTCGCATGCCGCTCCTCCTCCTTCCGCCGGCTCCGGAAATAAAAGACCACCGAAAGTGGCGGTCCGCTTGATTTTCGATATGGGCTGAATGCTTATGCATAACCATTCACGATCTTGCATGATGAAACGCAAAAACCAATAAAAATTTGTCGCTACACAGATTTCGGGGTCGCGAGCACCCGCATGCGGTCGGGACGCTGGAAGGACCCGTAATATCCACAGGTCTGTGCATAACCATCTGTGAATATGTGGATCAACTCATTCGACCGGTACTACGCCTTCCACATATCGCAGATTAATAATAACCTTGACCTTACCATCCTCGTTAATATCAATAGGCTTTGACCAATCCAAGGATTGATACATGTTAAGGAGTTTCTCAGCAGCAGGCCCATGTATACTAAATGTCTTGCCACTAACCATATGAACCACCAATGCCTTCATACCAATTCCTCCCGCCTTTGTTCAGCCCCTATTCTTCTTCCACCGCTGATACATCTCCCATTGCTGATGAATATCCATATCGCTAAAGCCTTGGTCTCTCCCCTTCATGAGTCTGACCCATTGGAGGAAATTCCGGGGCTGCTCCTTCACGCACTCCAACCTGATGCACGTCTGCTTCGTACCGGTCCACGTCCCGAATGGGCACCCGCGGCACAAGAGAGGCTGCCGCTCCCGATCCCGGTCACGCTGGATCCGCTGGTCTAGATTCACGGCCTCCACCTCCTTAGAACGCAAAAAAGACGCGGTCTGCACCCGGAAGTGCTCTCGCGTCTTATGGCCTTGCCAGTCTTGCTTGTCTTTTCATGGACCTAATTACGATCTCAGCGATATCTCGGTGTAATTGGATCAATTCCTCTTCACTCGTTTCCTTCTCCGGGAGAATGAACCCGATCTTACTCCCGTGTTTACCGTCCACCCAGAATGCAACTTGCTTCTCGATGTCATCGAACATTTGTTCACACCACTTTCGTGGTTATTATAGCACGTTTGTTCGCACAAATGCAAATAGTGTGCATTCAGAGACTGCCAAATATAATTGCATCAAAATATGCATCACAACCGCCTTATTGTGTGCTTGATTACATTTTACATTCGAAATGTGATTGCGCACAGTCTTCTCGCTGATGAAGAGCTGCTGCGCGATATCCTTCGTCGTCTTGTCTTGAACGAGTAGTTCGAACACTTCGCGCTCACGATGGGTCAGGATGAATTTGCTCTTGTGGTCGCTGTCCTTCAAAATGTGTCACCCCTCCTTGCTTGGGTTATTGTCGGATACAAGGGATAGGGATACAGTCAAATTCATCATATGAAGGAGCCCTTCAATTGGTGCGGTGGGCGAAAAAGTTGGGCAGCCTCTGGCAGGCTACCGTGCAAGCTGGTTGTTCCTATCATTCATATCATACTTCTATAATCCACAAGGAGGTGAAAATCATCATGGCTAAAATCGTCGACGCCCGTACCTCCCAGAACGCCAGCTTTGCCGGCTCCATTGCGGTTCCGATTACGGTCATCAACACGCCCCAGCTGGTGGGTCAGATCGGACTCAACACCATGCCCGGCATGAAGAACCCCCGTGTCCAGATGATCGCTTCCGTGTCGCTTACTCTTCCCCTAGCCTTGGCCGGCATAACCATTACCATCGTACGCGGAACCCTTCCGACCGACCCGTTAGTGTTCAGCGCCACCCAAACCTTCGACTTGAGCGTACTCGCTCCCCAGGTCGTCACGGTCGCCGCTTCCGACTACCTTCCGCCGGATGCTCCCCAACTGGTCTACACCATGTTCGTAGCATCGAATATCCTGGGCACCATCCGGGTAGGTCCGGAGAGCTTGAATGGTACCCTTCTCTCGGACTAACATCCAGCTCCAACAGCCTGCAAAGCAGAAAAGCCCGATGCCTTAGCGGCGTCGGGCTCTCCTGCTCATTCGATCAGGGGTTGACGCTCCTCGGCGTCAAATTGCTGATGGACCAGTCCGGGATGTTCCGGGACACGGATTCGGACAGCTCCTGCATCAAATCGGTGACAGGCCGGCCTTCATGGAGATCCCTGCCGATGGTCTCGAACCGACCGATATCATCTGCCCGATCCGTTACATAGACTTGACGGACGGTAGGGTCCATAGCCTGGATACGCTTGGAGACCGTATCCCGCAGCTGCTGGGACAAGCCCGGATTCGCCATACTCTTGGCGACCATCCCGTCGCGGAGGGTCACCGCGGCATACGCTTGGTCTCCATGGAGCAGCACATAGGCCGAGCGAACTCCCTCGATGCTCATCAGCCCTTCCTCCATCCGCTGGTTCTCCACGGGATTGCGGAACTGAACCATATTCGACTTGAGCTGGGGTTCATAGTCTCTATACAGCTTGTACTTCCCGTAATTGTTGTCATCATTCAGATTCTGGACGTTGATCCCGAAGGGGGCGGCGGGCGGCGCTTCATTGGTGCTGCTCGTCCCGCACGAAGCGAGGAGGAGAACCGACGCGGTCCAGAGGCCTGCCAGCCCTCCCCGCATTAACCGGATGTCCATGCTGAGTTCCATCTCCGTTCCTATGGTCTCTTTCCTCCATAGGATTTTCCTTGGCAGCAGCCTTTATTCGAGGGGCCCGATCCTTACCACCTGCAGCTCCCGATCCAGCCCCTTCATCGCAGCGGTGAAGTCCTCCCGAGACAGGCCCAAGCCCTCGAGACGCTCCCGGTGGGTACGGAGCCGGGAAGCCAGCTTTTCCTCCATCAGAATATCCCCGCCCCGACTGAAGGATTGGATCCGTGATGCCATATTGACCGTCTGGCCAAAATAGTCCAGCTGCCCATTGGAATTGACCACGATGGCCGGACCTTCGTGCAGGCCCAGCTTCACGGATACCCGGTCCTTCTCGGGCAGATGAGCATTATAAGCAGGGAGATGAAGCTGGATGTCCAACGCCGCCTCCAGAGCCTGCCCCGCCGTCTCGAACACCGCCATCACCGCATCCCCGATGGTCTTCACCAGTGCGCCTTCATGCCGCCGGATCCATCCCGACATATAATCGAAGTGGTTCCGGACCTGTCCATAGGCATGGGCATCCCCGGTCTGGGCATAGAAGGACGTGGAATTTTTCAGGTCGCTGAACAGGACGGCAATGCTCCGGATCCCCACCTGCTGGCCGGGAGCCAGCACCTCCGAGGAGAAGAGGCTCCGAAATTCAGGCATGGCGGTCACCTTGGCGGCCGTCAGAAACCGGTCCTCCCAGTCCGCAAGCTCCAGCACAACCGTCACAGGCCGGCCGGAATCGTTCAGGATGCGGAGACTGCCGGACGGGGCCGACCGGCTCCTACCCATGTTCTTCGGAACGTTGTCCTCCTTTGCCGCTCCGGCAAGGGTCCCGCTCCCGTCAGCCGCCTGCTCCACGCTCCACGCCGATCTGCTGTTCAGTACATAACGGCGTCCCGAACCATCTCCCTCTACGCGGAGACGGTGATTATGCCGGAGCACCCGAAGCTGAACAGGCACCGGCGAGATCGGTATAGGCAGCACGCGCTCTTCACCGTCCGTCAGATTCGCCTGCACCAGAATGTGGGGACTTAACCCGGGACCGCCGACACAGTAGGTGCGGCGGCGGACTTTTCGGATCCGGGGGTGCACCGAGAAGACCAGCTCCACATACCGGTCCAGCTCCAGCTCATAGGGGATGCCGCAGAAGTCGCAATGCTGGACGGGCTCCAGCTCCCGAAGCGTCGGTACGCTGCCGCCGCTGCGGCAGGTGGGACACAGGAGCTGCCAATTCAGATCCAGGAGCCCCGCCTGCGTCGCATAGAGAAACAAGCGCACCGCATCCTGCCGGGAACAGCCTGTTCTTCTGCTCCATTCATACGGGCGGAGCTCCGCGGCGTCATCCTCCCCCGATTCGGTCAGCGTTGACTTCAGAAGGGGAATCAACTCCTTACGTACGGGCCGGGCCTCCAATTCCAAGAGCATCCGGTCCAGCTCCCGGTTCGGCTTGAGCGTCTTCAGGGCAGGGAGAACGTGCCCTTTTCCTTCGGACGCATGGCGGATATAGGCGCGCAGGTAGTCCAGTGTCCGCAGCATAGCGGACTTCCCCGTCAACGCAGCCGCCGCCAGACCCAGCGGAGAGGAGGGCGTGAAGATACCGTACAGCCGTACCCGTGTCGCGGTGGACCCGACCATCCGGCCCGGAACGTCCTCCAGCTCGATCCCTCCCCGGAAGCGGGCGAAGGGCCCGCTGTCATAGACGCGAAGGACCTCATACGAACGGAAACGGACCCATTCGAAGGGATATTCCTTCCACTTCACGGAAAGTCCGTATTTGCGGCCCTCCAGCTTCCGTACCGGTTGGACCGATTCCGGATCCGGTGCGGATGGGGTCAGCTCGAACAACCCGATAAACCGGTTCAAGTGATCCGTATCCGCCAGAAGCTCCCATACGGTCCTGCGGTCCAGAGAAAAGACCTCATCGAATTCATATTTGCGTTCGGACCAAGCCACTGGCGGCACCTCCGTCGATATTTTTCGACATTTTTCTCAAAACTCATTATAACGGAAATGCCGCCGTTATGGCTCATTTTTCGTGCAAAAATCTCCAGCCGCGCTCACAGTTGTCGTAAGCCCATTTCCGGTGGCCTTCATTCGCATAGCCCCGGTAAGCGCATTCGATCAAGAGAATCAGATCCAGGTAGAAATCGTACAGCTTGCGCCGCACCCGCTTCGCCTCCGTGAGCTCCCCCTCGCCGTAGCCCCGCCGGAAAGCAGGGGAAACCGCCAATCGGCCCCAATAATATTCCATCAGCGGATCTCCCCATAATGCCCGCTCGAAATCGATGAATCCCACGATCCGTCCATCGCGGACAAAGACGTTGCCGTCCCACAGATCCCAGTGAACCAACCGGGGCTCGGTCACCTCCGCAAGAACGTCCATCCGTCTGTCGGCCTCCCGCTCCGCCCCCTCATAGGAGAAGGGAAGCGGAACCCCGCGGTCCTTCCCGTCCTCCAGCACATCCTGCACCATCCGGCGGAAGACCTGACTCCACCCTTCCCTGCTCCCCTCCTGGAAGAACCCGCCGAAGCGCTCTCCTTGTATGTCATTGATCTTCCGGTTGTGGAAGCCCAGCTCACGCTCTACGGCCTCCCGTTCCTCCGGGCTCATGGCCGCTTTCAATTATTTATACGGAACTCCGTCCAGCCATTCCATGAAAAAGTAGTCGCTGCCGATCAGTCGTCTCTCTGTATCGTACCAGAGGACTTTCGGAACAGGCACGACACCGGAAGCCAGCCGCATGGCCTCCACCTCCGTCCGCATCAGCTCGGCTTCATATCTCATCAGGATCGTTCCCGGAGGCGGGCCCACCTTCAGCGCGGTTTGCTTCCCGCTGCCTAACCGGATCCGGTAAGCCGTATTGGCCCATCCGTCCATTAGCTCCTCCCATTCCTGCAGTTCCTCTCCGAAGACTCTTCCGGCCAACAGGCGCAGCTCTTCCACGTTAAGCCTTGTTTTGATGGCATTCTCCATCCAGAACCCCTCCAACCCTCGTCATGATTTCATTGTAACCTCCTATGCTCCTTCGGACAGTGCGAATCCTCTCCAATAATCCGCGGATCCGATTCATCCGGACTTGACACCCGGACCTAAGGAAAGGTAAAGTAATGGCATGTAATTAGCACCTGGTACTAATACTTGATACCATAAACAATCTCGAGGAGGCGTCTATATGGTTCACGCGAGAATAGCGGGCATCGGCAGCTATGTCCCGGAGAAGATCTTGGCAAACGCGGACTTGGAGCAAATGGTGGATACGAACGATGAATGGATCGTACAGCGGACCGGTATCCGAGAGCGCAGAATCGCCGCGGAGCATGAATTTACCAGCGATCTCTGCGTCCGTGCCGCACTGGACCTGATGGAGCGTTACCGGATCCGCTTGGATGACGTGGATCACATTATCGCCTGTACGAATACGCCCGACTACCCGTTCCCATCTGCGGCAAGCCAGATCGGGAGCAAGCTAGGCATACCCGCTGCGGGTGCGGTCGACGTCAATGCCACCTGCGCGGGGTTTGTCCATGGCATTCAGCTTGCAAGTGCCTTGATCTCCTCGGGAATGTACCGCAAGATTCTCGTGTTCGGTTCGGATACCATGTCGAAGATTACGGACTATACGGATCGCTCGACCTGCATCCTGTTCGGGGATGGAGCCGGGGTGATCCTGCTGGAGGCAGGCGGAGAGCAGGAGCTGCTGCTTGCCCACAGCTCCCATAGTGACGGGACCGGAGGCATCCACGTCTATCGCTCCGGCCTCTCCGGCAGCATGGACGGCAAGGAGCTCCAAGGAAACGGCTGCATCGTCCAGAATGGGCGGGAGGTCTACCGCTGGGCCGTGACCGAGGTGCCGAAGGCCATGGCCCGCCTCGCGGCAGCAGCCGGGCTGAATCTGGCGGAGATAGACCGGTTCGTGCCCCACAGCGCCAATCTGCGGATCATCGAATCCATCTGCGAGAAGAGCGGATTCCCGCTGGAGCGGACCCTGTACAGTCTAGTCCGGTACGGCAATACCTCTGCGGC
Organism: Oryzibacillus soli; assembly: GCF_051594765.1. Lineage (NCBI taxonomy): Bacteria > Bacillati > Bacillota > Bacilli > Caryophanales > Paenibacillaceae > Oryzibacillus > Oryzibacillus soli. The sequence goes on along the minus strand of NZ_JBPPGJ010000017.1, from coordinate 131,758 downwards.
CAGCATCCCCCTCTCCTTGGACCTGGCGGTCAAAGAAAACCGCCTGACCGAAGGCCAGACGGTGCTCTTATACGGCTTCGGAGCGGGGCTGGTGCAAGCCGGCGCCCTGCTGCGCTGGAGCTTACCGGAGGCCAGGTCCGAAGCTTAATGTCCCTTAGCCCTTGCGGTTCTTCCTCCAATATACGCCGGTACGGTCGATGTTGATGATGGGATCGTGGATCCCCCGCTCCCTTCGGAATTCGTGGACGGCCTCGGCACAGCGGGGCAGCACATAATCGTCGATGATGATGAAGCCGCCGTCCGACACCTTATCGTACAAGTTCCGGAGCACATCCATAGTGGACCCGTACATGTCCCCGTCGAACCGGAGTACCGAGATCGGTCCGATGGGGGCGGACGGCAGCGTCTCGCTGAACCAGCCCTTCAGGAACACCACCCGGTCGTCCAGCAGGCCGTAACGGCGGAAGTTCTCCTGCACCTCCTCCAGGGATACCCGGAGATAGTCGTACAGATAGTGAACATCCCCCGCATCGGCGGGGTACTGGCCCGGATCCGGCGGCGGCAGTCCTTCGAAGGAGTCCGCCACCCACACCTTGCGGGAAGCGTCGCCATAGGCCTGAAGCACGCCCTTCATAAAGATGCATGCTCCTCCCCGCCAGACCCCCGTCTCGATCAGATCCCCCCGTACCTTCTCCCGGAGAACCGTCTTGACGGCTTGCTCCAACTGGTCCATCCGGATCCGGCCGATCATGCTGTGGGCTAACGGCGGCCAATCCTCCCCCAGCAGTCGTGCCTCCCGGTTGGGACGGAACGCCTTAAGAGCCGCCACATCATGAACATTCCGGAACGGAATGTCACGGTACTGCTCCTTCTCCCACCAGATCTCATACAGAACGGTTTTCTTCAATAATTCGATGTACAGCTCTGCAGCATTCTGAGCCACGGCTTGAACCTCCTTCCTGCACACTTTCATCGTATGCGGGACAGGACGCCCGGCACATCGGAGATCCGTCCATTTCCGCCAAAAAAAGGCTCGTCCGGATAGCCGGACGAGCCTTCGGTATCTTCTTGTCTATTGCTGAAGAGGCTTGACCACCAAGAGACGGAATTCCGCACCCCGGTTGGCCTCCAGCCGATGATTCGCCCCTTGCGGACACAAGAGAAGATCCCCTGCCTCCACCTCGTGAGGCTCTCCGTTCAGATAGATGGTCCCCTGCCCCTCCAAGACCTGGAAGACCACTTCCGGCGCGGTGGTACAGCCGCAATCCTTCACTTTACCTTCCTCCAGATACAGCATGAAGATTTTACTCATTTCGGATTGGTGGAGCAAGGTCATCATAGCCGATTCCTTGCCGATCAAGTTCCCCATTTTCGCCAACAGCATGCTGTCGTCCTCCCCATATCTATAATAGTTGGTTGCGTTTGACTTGCTTCACGGTTCGTTATGCCTTTATCCTACCCCTCAAGGCAGATCTCTTTTGTGATCAATTTCACACTCGATTGTGATTGTACGCACATAGGATCCCCCCTTTTCCAGGTACACTACAGATAATCATTCTCAATGGCATGACATCACACCTAATCCCATACAAAGAGGAGATGTTCCTTATGACAGCCAAAACCGTCGAACTCGATGTCCGCCCCCAGCTGCGAAGCAAGCTGGAGCCCTTCGAGCTGATTATGGGTACCATAAAAACACTGAAGAAGGAAGAGGTCTTCGTCCTCCACGCCACTCTGAAGCCGACGCCTCTCTTGGGCATTATGAAGCTGAAGGGCTACAGAAATCGGGTGCAGAAGCTGGCGGACGACCATTATATCACCACCTTCATTCACAAGAGCCAGAAGCATCTGCTCGATGAATTGGCCCTGCCCGAGGAAGAACCGGAGCAGGCTAAGCCGGAGAAGGCCGAAGATCAGGCTGGGGGCCACCGCCTGATCGACCTCGACAACCGGGGCTTGGAAGCGCCCCAGCCCATGATGCGCACCCTGGCCCAGCTGGATAAGATGGGCCCGAGCGAGGTGCTGTGCATCACCAACGACCGGGTGCCGGTTTTCCTCATCGAGGAGCTGAAGCAGCGTGGCTACATCTATGACATTGAGCATCTGGGCGTCGACGAACAAGCCCGCATCACCATTCGCAGAGGTTAACCAACTAATCCACACACGGGAGGTGGCCGCCATGACGGGCATCCGAAGCCGCTGCAGGCGCGGCAGCACCGAGCCGAATCCGAACAAAACCTCGTTCCGGCTCCCTTTTACCTTTATGTTCACCGGCATGTTCCTCTTGATCGTATTCCAGTTCGCCGTCTTAGCCGCGGGATCGGACATTGCGTCTGGCGCCACCCGGACCCCCGCCGGCTGGAGCGTCTCCCACCTTCTGGTGCTGGGCTGGGCCACCATGGTGGCCATGGGCGCCGTCTACCAGCTGCTCCATGTGGTGCTGAACCAGAAGGTGTTCAGCGAGACGCTGGGGTATATCCATTACGGCTTGTTCACCGGCGGCTTGGCCGGCATCACCTACGGCTTCCTGAAGCTGAATGTGACGGTGCTGGCCGTCTCTGCCACCGCACTCCTAGCAGGAATCCTGGTCTTCGTCTTGAATATGGCCGTGACTCTGTACCGCGCCAGGATGTGGAACCCGATTACGCTGCATGTGTCCAGCTCCTTGGTCTATCTGGCCTTCACCGCCGTATCCGGGCTCTTGATGGGACTCGACTTCCGGTTCGGCTTCCTCTCCGCCATGCATGAGCGGCTCCTGGCCGCCCATATCTGGAGCGGACTCGTCGGCTGGTTCGCCCTCCTGATCGTCGGCTTCTCCTATAAGATGCTGCCGATGTTCTATCTGGCCCACAACTTCCCGACACGCCTGCAGCATGTTACCTTGGTCCTGTTTAATGCGGGCATGCTGGGGATCATCGGGGTCACCCTGGCCGGAGGCTCCGGCATGGCCGCAGGCCTGGCGCTCCTCCCTCTGGTTGCAGCCGTAGCCGTCTACATTGTTCATGCCAAGCAGATCATCCGGGCGAAGCACAAGGCTAAGCCGGGGGACGGCATCCGCTTCTCCGTCTGGGCTCTCCGGGGCTGGGGCGTGCTGTTCGCCGCCGGCGCCGCCCTGCTCTTGGCCGTGCCTGGGGCATGGGGAGACTCCCGGTACCATACGGTTTTTGCCTACCTGTACTTCATGGGCTTCGTGGCTCTAACCATTCTCGGATATCTGTCCAAGATCGCTCCGTTCCTGTGGTGGACTCACCGCTATGGGCATCTGGTCGGGAAGATGAATGTCCCTTCTCTCGCAGATATGATCTCGGAGAAAGGGGTGCGGTACGGCCTATCCGCCGTCACCGCCGGGATCCTGGCCGTCGCGTTCGGGCTGGCCGCCGGCTCCTCCGGTATCCTCCTCGCCGCGCAGCTGTTCCTGTCCGTTGCCATGCTGGTCTATATCGGCCTGATCCTGAACGTCTTCCGTCAATAAAGCGGGCGTAACCCGCATCTTGAAGCAGTCCACATCATTAAGGAGGAATCCGTCATGAACCAAGAAGAACTGCGCCAAATCCTGAAGAGCGTCATCGATCCCGAGCTAGGGATCAACATTGTGGATCTGGGGTTGGTGTACGACGTATCCGAAGCGAACGGCCGTGTGTACGTTCAGATGACCCTGACCACCCAAGGCTGTCCGCTGCATGACACCATGGTCGGAGGAGTCAAGGCGGCCCTGCTCGCCCAGCCTTCCGTCCGGGAGGTCGAGGTGGATCTGGTCTGGAGTCCGGCCTGGACGCCGGAGCATATGTCGGAGGAAGCCAAGCGGCGGTTAGGCTTCGGCCACTAACCTTCATTTCCCGGGAGGCGGGGTAGGAATTATGCTTCAGATCCGTTACAATAATCGGTAAGGAATCTGTTAAGCAAAGGAGCTATAACCGCCCATGTCCTCCATGACCACCTTTTTGAAGAAAATTCCGCTCTTCATCGAGCTGGATGAAGCGGAATTGGAACGGCTGGCCGGCATCTCCATCTCCCGGAGCTACCGGAAGAACGCCAACGTGTTTATGGAGGGTGACCCGAAGCAGGCCGTTTTCTTCATCCATAAGGGAATCATCAAGATCTACAAGATCGACTCCGAAGGGAACGAGCAGATCGTCACCTTCCTGAAGGAAGGCGAGATGTTCCCCCACACCGGCTTCTTCGACTCGACGCCCTATCCGGCCACATCCACGGTAGTGGAGGCGGCGGAGCTGTTCGTCATTCCGATCCAGGCCTTCGAGCAGCTGATGCTCGACATGCCTACCATCGCCATCAAGGTCATGCGGGTCATGAGCGAGAAGATCCGCGAGTTCCAAGGCAAGCTTCAGGCCTTCGTCACCCAGGATGTGAACCGCCGGATCGTCTCCTTCCTGGTCCGGATGGCCGACAACCAAGGGGTTAGGACCGACGGGGAGATCAAGATAAACATCCCGATGACTCACCAGGAGTTCGCCAATATGGTGGGCACGACCCGGGAGACCGTCAACCGGGTTATGAACAACCTGAAGAAGGAAGGCATCATCGAGATGAACCGGCAAGGCATCGTCATCTACAATGAGAAGCGCCTGCGGGAGCTGATGTAGGCAAGCGATGGGGCCGCGCGGCTTCTGGAAGCCGTAAACGCCGAGACATCGCCTCTCACTCCAAACCAAAACGCCTTTCCCGACCGGGAAAGGCGTTTTTTGCTGCTGCGGATTATTCGTCCGCTTCGTCCTCGAGGATCACGTTCAGCACCGTCGTCTCGCCCGCACGGATCACGATCCGGCGAACCTGCGTTTCCTTGCCCTCCAGAGCGAACCGGACCCGGTAGGCGCCTGGGGCCAGCCCAACCACGCCATATCGGCCCTGCGGGTCGGTAATAACCTGGCGTACCAGCACCATGGCCGGGGTCAGCACTTGAACATTGACCCGGAACAAGGGTCTGCGGCGCTCATCCCGTACCGTACCGGCCAGATTGCCGGGATTCGGATGCAGCTGGAATACGATCGGCGGCGCCACCTGCCCCGTCCCAAGCCGGACGACGGTCGTTGCCGACCCGAAGCCAGGGGCCGAGACAGTCACCGTATACACGCCGGGTGCCAGCCCCGGCAGCGTGAACCCTCCGGTGGCGTCGGTGACCGCGGTGGCGATCAGCACCAGATTCTCATCGAGAATCTGGACCAGAGCACCCGTAATCGGGTTGGGCACCCCGTCTGCCTGGAGCTGCAGGATTTGTCCGGGCACCGACGAAGGCAGCGGTGCCGGGGTAATGGAGACATTCTGTGTTTCCCCCCGCGACAAGGTCAGGAAGACCGTTTCCGATTGGCGATCCTCCGCGTTCACGACCAGCGTATATTCTCCGGGAAGGATACCCTCAATCAAGAACAGGCCCTCCGATCCGGTGCGAACCTCCTGGATCACGACCCCCCGGTCGTCCGTCAGCCGGATGGATGCCCCCTCCAGCGGCTCTCCATCCTCTGGATCCGTAACGGTTCCGCTAACCGTTGACGGCAATGGCGACAGGACGTAATTCCGGACAACCTCCTGATTGGCCTCCAATACGGCCGCATTGGTCTCCGCGGCATACCCCGGCTGCGTCACCACAAACACATAGTTGTTCGGAACCAATCCCGTTAGGAGATAGTTCCCCTCCGGATCCGTCTGGGTGGTAGCCAGCGAAGGCCCGAAGGTATTGCCGATATATACGTCGATCGTTGCGCCGGTGATCGGCCGCCCCGTGATCTCGTCCGTTACAGTCCCCCGGACAGAGGCGGGCTGCGGGCTCAAGGCGAAGCTCGCATTGGTCAATCCTCCCGGGGTGACGTCGAAGCCCACCATCTGGCTGATGAAGGCAGTCGCACCTGCACGGGCCGTATAGCTGCCAGGTGCCAATCCGTTCACCTGATAGAAGCCGCTGCTGTCCGTCAGGCCTGTGGTGATCTTCGTGTTGAAGGCATCGAAGATCTCGACGAAGGCAGAAGCGATGGGCTCGCCGGTGGCCAGATTCGTTACGAAGCCGCTCACTACGCCGGGGTTCGGCGTCAGAGACAGATTGTTGGTCGTGACCTGATCCGCAACGATCAGGGAGCCGGTCCCGATCGATCCAAAATCCGGGGCAGAGACGCTCAAGGTGATGGGACCCGCGGGAAGACGGGAGATCCTGTAGAACCCGTTCTCATCCGAGACTCCCTGGTCGATGAATTGTTCATTAGGATCCCGCACCGTAATGATCGCCCCCGCAATCGGAGCTCCGGTTGCCGACGAGGTGACGGTGCCGTTAAGCGTCCCGGGCGAAGCCGATAGCGATAGATCCGCCCGTGCTATGGTCTCCGCCGCCACCTGTACGGTGACCGACGCATTGACGAACCCGGGGCTCGACGCTACCACCTGATATTGCCCCGGAAGCAGGTTCGGGAAGCTGAAGCTGCCGTCCGGATTGGTCAGAATGGTCTGCAGGGTGATGCCATGCTCCTCCAGAAGCTGGAGCTGGACGGTGCCGCCGGTCAACACCTCCCCATTGGGACCGGTGATGAGACCGGTGATGGACCCTACAAGCGGGTTCAGGACAAAGTTGGCGGCCGTCGACACATTGCTGGCCACGGCAGCTCCCAGAGTTTCAGTCGCATACCCCTCGGCGCTGGCCACCACGGTGTAGGAGCCTGGCGCCAGACCGGAAACCACATAGTTGCCGAACAACGTCGTCGTCACGGTCGCGATGATAATGCCCTGCAGATCCGTGGACCGGATGACCACGGTTGCTCCGGGAATCGGCAGCCCGTTGGTGCTGTCGGTGATGTTGCCGGTAATGGCGCCTGGATTCGGAATTAATTGGAAATTAATCCCAATCAACGTTTCTCCCGGCAGAGTGGAGACGCCGCTGATCGTGTTCTCATAATTCGGCGCGGTTACGACGAGGATCAGATGCCCCGGCGGCAGATTGCCCGTTTCGTAGAACCCGTTAAGATCGGTCGTTCCGATGCCGACCAGCACCTCGTTCTCATCCAGAAATCGGATGGTGGCATTGGTAATCGGCGCTCCCGTTTGTTCATTCGTCACCGTTCCCGACACCGTGGAAGGCTGCGGCAGCAGGGTGACGGCGACGGACGAGTTCTCATTGGAACGGACGCTCACTCCAACATGGGCCGTGATGAAATTAGGCGCTGTAGCCGTAATCACGTAGCTGCCCTCGGCAATATCGTCGAAGCGGAACTGTCCTTGCGGGTCGGCAATACGGGCGGCGATGAATTGGTTATTGACATCGAACAGCTGGATCAGCGTCCCGTTGGGAGCAGGCTCCACCGTACCTGTAATCGAGCCCGGATTCGGCTGCAGATTCAAGACCACGGGGGTGGTCAGACCGGATTGCACCACTGCGCCGATCAGGTTGTGCTGATATCCGTCCTGAATGGCGCTCACGGTATACTGCCCGGGCCGCAGCCCCTCCACCGTGAAGCTGCCTTGGGAATCGGTCAGTGCCAAGCCCACCAGCACGCTGTTCAGGTCCGTCACCTTCACCGTGGCGCCGGCTAGGCCTGCCTGGGTGACAGCATCCAGGACGCTCCCTGTGATCGCCCCGGGGTTCGGCTGAAGCGCCAGGTTCACGGTTTGGGTCACGTTCGGCTCCACCACCAGGCTGGCGGCTTCCGTCTGGAAGTTGATCGCGCTGGCGACGACACCGTAGCTGCCGGGAGGCAGGTCCGTCACGAGATAGATCCCGTTGGGGTCGGTGAAGGTGGTCTGGAGAACGGCTCCGTTGACGCTGACGATCCGGATTTCGATGTTGGCGGAGATGATGGGCGTACCCGTCAATGCGTTGATGACAACCCCGGTTACGGCACCGGGCGAAGGCTGCAGGACAAAGTTGATAGTCGTCGTGGCCTCCGCTGCCACTATGGCGCCGGAGCTGCCGATCTGGAAGCCCGGCTCCTCCGCCGTTACGATATAGCTGCCGGGAGCCAGATTCGAGAAGATGTACACTCCGGAAGCATCCGTAATCGTCCGGCCGGCGGCGGGGCCGACCGCCGTGTTTTCCCGTACCGTTACCGCAGCCCCCGCCAGCGGAGCCCCATCCGGTCCCAGTACCGTACCCGTCAGAATCCCCGGGCTGGGCTCGAGGGAGAAATTCACGGTCGTCGTCTCGAAAGGAAAGACCGCCGCACCCAGCAGCTCCCGGATGAAGCCCGCCGCCTCCGCCCGAATCACATAATTGCCCGGAGCCAATCCGGGGATGGAGTAGCTGCCGTTCTGATCCGTATTGACCGTAGCGATGATGATGTTGTTCAGGAACAAGCGGATGGTGACGTCGGATAGAGGCGTGCCGTTCTCGTCGGTCACGGAGCCGGCAATTTCCCCTGCCAGCTTCACCAAGCCGGCGTTAATGACGGTATCGGCGCCGGAGCGGACGATGGCGCCGATGCTCTGGGTGGCGTAGCCATCATTCGCGAAGTTTACAGTATAGACTCCAGGCGGAATCGTAGACACCTGATAGAAGCCGTTGGCATCCGTCAGTACAGCAGCCAGAGTAATCCCCGATTGGTCGACGATCCGAATGGCGGCTCCTGCCAAGGGAAGCCCGGTTTCCGCATCGACCGCCGTGCCGGAGATGGTACCCGGATTCGGCGTCAGTTCGGCGTTCACGAGCTTGGTTTCTCCAGGCCCGACGGTGAAGCCGATGATTTCCGTAGAGAAGTTCGGTGCGCTGACTCTCAACCGGTAAGTACCGGGAGCCAGGTTATCCAGGGCGTAATTGCCGTTGGCATCCGCCTCAACGGCGGCCACCAGCTGGTTGGCCTGGTTCAGCACCTCGATGAGAGCGCCCGGCACCGGTGCCCCTCCCGAGGTAATCCGGCCGGCCACCCCTGCCGGATTGGCGGTCAACGCGAAATTCACCGTCAACGTCTGTCCGGGAATCAGACTGATCCCCTGCAGGGAGCTCTGGTACCCGTTCACTTCGGCTAAGAGGGTATAATTTCCGGGTACAATGTTCGGGATCGTATATTGCCCTGCCGCATTGGTCACGGCTTCCTGCAGCACGACTCCGAAGGGAGAGCGCAGTCTGATGGTGGCGCCGGGCAGCGGTACGCCGGATGCGTCCGTTACCGTGCCGGTTACGGCTGCAGGCAAGGGCTGGAGCAGAACATTAGCGGTGACGGTCTGACCGGCAGGAATAGTGACGGGCACCGTTGTTGTCGTAAAGTCCGGCAGGCTCACCACCAGATTATAGGTGCCGGGGGCCAAGTTCGTGAAGCCGTAGCCGCCCCCCGCCGTCGTGACCGTACTGCCGACCACGGCCCCGCCCGCCGTCTGCAGGACGACCGTCGCACCGGCAAGCGGAAGCCCGGTGGCGCCGCTCAGCACGGAGCCGGTTACCGCCCCCGCGCTTTGCACGGCTGCGGAGAAGGTGGAGGAAGCCGCCGGAATTTGCTGGCCGGTGAAGATATCCACGCCCGTAGCCGTAGCCGTGTTTACGGTCCGCTGCCCTGCCGTAGTGAACTGGCCGACGGCCGTGAAGTTCAAGGTTGCCGTGGCCCCGGCAGCCAGATTCCCGATGTTCCAGGTAATCGTCTTCGTCAGCGGGTTAAAGTTGGCCAACCCGGTGGATACGCCTGTCACATTGACGGCATTCAATTGATCCAAGCCGAATACGTCCGAGACCAGAACCGTTGTCGCTTGTGCCTTGCCCGTATTGGTGACGGCGATGGTCCCGCTGTAGGACAGCGTCTGGCCGGTTAACGCCGAGGTGGGACCGGTAACCGTCTTCTGAACCGCCAGCTCTGCCCGCACATCGGCGGCTTCCGTCGTAGTCGGGTCCCCGAAGGCGCTGACGAAGCTGAAGCCCTGATTCTGCAGCGAGTCCTTGTTGAAATTGTTCGCATTGGCCGACGAGAAGAAGAGGGGACGGAATACCGTGGTTTCCGTGATGCCCAGGAAGGAGAACAAGGTAGCAGCCGGAATGAAGAAGTCCAGGAAGTAGTCGGGATTACCGCCGAAGTTGGACCCGTCCGTGGTTTGGCTGGCGCGTGCGATGTCGAAGTTGACGATGGGCCGGCTGAAGTTGGGCGTCCCTTTGCCGTCCGTCCCTTCGGCCGGATCGTTCCAGGTGTTGAACTGCTTGCTCGTATTCTGAATCAAGTCCATTGTGGTATTCAGACCATTGACCGCCAAGAGCCACTCGTAGGTTCCGGGAATCCCGTCCGTGTCGAAGATCAGGCCCCAGGCAAAATTCTGGAACCCCGTCTTGAACCGGGGGTCTGCATTCAAGCGAAGGCGGAAGTAAACGTTCGTGCCGTCATAGGCGTAGTAAGCGGCGGGAAACTGGGCATTGCCTACGATATCCGTGCTGGTCGGGCTCTCGTCCCCCGGCGGATCGAACAGCGGGGAGCCGTTCAAGAGGATCGGTTGGAACTGAGCATCGCTTGGGAAAGCCATAGATTCTATCCTCCTTCTAAATTAGGCGCGCCTATCATGATGGACGGGTGCGGATGATCATATGCCATCGTTACAAGAGCATAGTATGAGCGGGCGTTCCCGGGAGTCAGGGACAATCAACCAATCTGGAAGGAGGCTATCGACTAAAGTGAACGCACTTGTCCTCGAATGGCTGAATCTTGGGGCTTGTCCGCCCCTCAGCAAAAAAAGGCGCCGTCTAGATCTGGTGACGGCTGTACAAGCCTTGCCGGATCCATAGCTTCCCCGGCTTCCCCTTCCGGACATTCGGGATCCGAATGCCGGACATCATCTGCGCCAGCGCCTGTTGGCATCTGACCAAAGTCCGCATATGCCTCTCCATCTCCGCTGAAGCTGAAGCGGCCGGACGGCCTTGGGAGGCCGCCGCCGAGTGCTCCAGCATGGCCGTCAGCGCCTTCTGGCTTCTGACGAGAGACTCCAGAAGCTCCAGCTTCAGCTCTGTCTCCCGGTCCTTCGGATTCATGCATCTTCCCCGCTTCCACCGAAGAAGTCGAAGCCCCCTGCCGATACGCCTCCATCCTGTTGTCCGAGGAGCGTGTTCAAGTTTTTGTAGAGTCCCAGCTCCATGCGGGTGATGCCTTCAATAACCTCCACGACGCTGTCATGCAGCTCCATGGACTGCTTGCACAGATCCTCCCCGGTGCCATACCGGGACTCGTGCAGATGTCCGCAGATCCAAGCACGCGCCTTTTCCGTCTCATAGGCCTTGGCCTCCAGAATATCGGCGATCTGCCTCTGCATGCGTGCCGTCGAGCCCAGGATGTCGAGCCATGCCTCCGACCGTTCCGCCTCTGTCACTTGAGTCACCTCTCTTCCTCATTCATCCCCGTTCGCGTTCAGTTCCCGGACGACGATCCCGAGATTATCCGAGAGCGCCTCCTCCAGAGACGCCAGGGCATTCAAGTACGATACCAGATTCTTATTCACGGCCAGCGACTGCTCCGCCGTCTCCTTCAAATCGGCTTCCGTCGTGACCGGCGCCTCGTTCGGAATGCTGTTGGTCAACCGCGCGGCATGAACGACCATGTCCCGCTTCGCCTCGAGGATCCGGGCCAGCTCCCGCTGGGATTTCGCCATATGATGGACAATTTGCGTGATGTGATGTTCCAAGGCTCTCCTCACCTCTCTTCAAGGGTCTTCTATTACCTTATGCCGGATGCCGGCAAAGTGCGAATCCCCAATTTCTCACCCCGCTGCGGTTGGGCGGATGGCATTCCGTCCATACGGCCTCCCCGAGAAGGCCATATGATAGGGGGAGAGACTCTACCATTCCAGGAGCGTGATGAAATGAAGCTGCTGTTTACCTTTTATATCCCCAGCGGGGGGGTGGAAACCTTGAACCGGGAGCGCTGCCGGATTCTGATGGAGCGTGGGATTGACTGCCACCTGCTGTATCATTGGCCGGGCGACGGCGTACAGAATATATCGGGCATCCCGACCCACGTGACGGATGATGACGCCGCCATCGGACACCTGCTCCGCACCGAACGCTTCGATGCCATCATCGTCAACTCCAACTATCTGATGCTGGAACGGATCCGAAGATTGGGCTACGGCGGAACGGTCATCTTCGAAGCCCAGGGACTGGGCACCTTCGAGCGGGCGGCAGCCACACTCTTGGAGGGGCTTCCGTATATTCACTCCTGCAGCCAAGCCGTGCTGTACCCGGATACCGGGCACATGATCGGCCTGTTCCAGTCCATCTACCCGGGCTTCCGTCAGTTCTGCTTCCCCAACTGCATGGACACCGTACGGTTTTCATACCGTCCCGCTCCGGCGCTCCCTTATCCCGTCATCGGCTGGGTCGGACGCATCGAGACCAACAAGAACTGGCGGGGCTTCCTGGAGCTTGGCGCCGCTTGGCTGCAGCAGGTGCCCCAGGCGCGGCTGTGGATGTTTGACGATGCGAACATCATCGAGGAAGGACAGGGTCCGCATTTTTACAGCGCCATCCAGACCCTTGGCTTGTCCCATGCCTTGGTGCGCCGCTCCAACGTTCCCCACTCGGAGATGCCGACCTTCTATTCCCAGATCGGAGATTCCGGCGGGTTCCTCGTCTCCACCTCCTTGACCGAAGGCTTCGGCTATGCCATCCTGGAGGCCATGAGCTGCCGCTGCCCTGTCCTGTCCACCGATTCTGACGGTCCGCGAAGCTTCATCACCCATAATGTGACCGGGAAGTTCTACCCCGTCACCGACCCGAATGCAGGGATGCTCCAAGGGATGGAGCTGCTGAATGACGCCGCACTGCGAGAGAGGCTCCGGGACGCCGGAATGGCACATGTACGCAGCCGCTATTCCCCCGGTGCCTACGCCGACCGGTTCATTGCCATGCTCCATGAGCTGGGCGTGTATTAGCCCCTTACTGCAGCAAAAAAAAGAGTCTCCCCTCGCCGGGAGACTCTTTCATTGGGCAGTGCCGTCCTTCGGCAGCTCCTTCAAAAAAGCGCGCAGCCCCTCCCGCCAATGGGGAAGCTCCTGAAAACCGTTGGTCCGGATCGCTGCCGCTCCCAGCACCGAGTAAGCGGGTCTTGGTGCCGGACGGGGGAATTCCCCGGTCGAGCAGGGCGCCAGCTCCACCTGAAGCCCCCGCTCCTCGAAGATGGCGCGCGCGAACTCATACCAGGTGCAGCTGCCGCCTCCGGTTGCGTGATAGATGCCGTAACGTTCCGTTTCGATCAGCCGGACCAGGAACCGGCTCAGGTCCACCGTATACGTCGGGCTGCCGGTCTGGTCGTCCACCACCTTCAGGGGCTTGCCGGTTGCGGCCAGCTTCAGCATGGTCTTGACGAAGTTGTCTCCGTGAACGCCGTAGACCCAGGACGTTCGAACAATAAACCATCGGCTGCACAACGAGGACACCAGCCGCTCACCTGCCAGCTTGGACTTGCCGTAGACGCTCCTGGGTGCGGCCAGATCATATTCGCCATACGGCTCCGCAGCCGACCCGTCGAATACATAATCCGTGCTGATATAGCAGCATCTGGCGCCGATGCGCTCGCAGGCCACCGCCATATTCCGGCTGCCTGCCGCGTTCACGCGGTACGCCTCGTCGACATCGGTCTCGGCCCGGTCCACCGCCGTATAAGCCGCCGCATGGATGACAGCCTCCGGCCGGAGCCGTTCCAGAACTTCGATGCATGACGCCTCATCGGTAATATCCAGCTCCGCCCGGTCCACGCCGATCCCCTCGTGGCCGGCCTCCGCACATACCCGCATCACGTCCTGCCCCAACTGGCCGCCCGCCCCCGTGATCAGCACTCTCATGGGGCTTCTCCCCCGGCTGCGCCTGGAGACTTCGCCCCGGCCGACCCTGAGGCGCCGTCCGCCCCACCGAATCCGTTGCCCGAACGATAAGCCCCCGTCCGAATCCGCTCCAGCCATTCCGGATGGTCCGCGTACCACCGGATGGTGCTTTTGATCCCTTCCTCGAAGCTGTGGGCCGGATTCCACCCCAGATCATTGCTGATCTTCGAAGCGTCAATACCGTACCTCCGGTCATGCCCCGGGCGGTCCTTCACGTGCCGGATCAAGCGATCCGGCACGCCCAGCTCCTGCAGGATGGTCCGGACCACCTGCAGATTGGTTTTTTCATTGTTGCCTCCAATGTTGTAGACCTCTCCGTCCCGCCCCCGGTGAAGCACCAGATCCACGGCACTGCAATGGTCTTCCACATAGAGCCAGTCCCGCACATGCAGGCCGTCCCCGTAGACCGGCAGATGCTCGCCCTTGACCGCTTTGGAGATCATCAGCGGGATTAATTTCTCGGGAAATTGATACGGGCCGTAATTATTGGAACAACGCGTGATGTTGACGGGCAGTCCGAAGGTTTCGTAATAGGCGCGGGCTAAGAGGTCCGCACCTGCCTTGCTGGCGGAATAGGGACTGTTGGGAGCAAGCGGAGTTTCCTCCGTGAACAGGCCCGTCGGTCCCAGCGTCCCGTACACCTCGTCCGTGGACACCTGAACGAACCTCTTCACGCCGTATTGCTTGGCGGCTTCCAGGAGAACCTGGGTTCCCACCACGTTGGTCCTGACGAACAGGCCGGGATCCGAGATGCTCCGGTCCACATGGGATTCCGCTGCAAAATGTACCACCGCTTCCACACCATACTCCCGGAACAGCCGATCCACCAGCTCCCGGTCCGTGATGTCCCCTTGAACGGGAATGTATCCCGGCACCTCTGCCAAGTCCGCCACATTATCCGGATTGCCCGCATAGGTCAGAGCATCCAGATTGATTACCCGGTAATCGGGATGATGCTTCAGCACATAGCGGACATAGTTGCTGCCGATGAAGCCGGCTCCCCCGGTAACCAGCACCTTCATGAGCCTGCCTCCTTCCATACAAAATGAATTTCCGCCTGCGACAAGGGCGGATGCTTCCCATCCTTCTCCGACAGCACGGGCTGCGGGAACGGCCAATCGATGGCCAACGCCGGGTCGTTCCATGCAATCCCCCGGTCCAGCTCGGGCCGGTACGGAGCGTCCACCTTGTACAGCACCTCCGTATCGGGAACCAGCGTGCAGAAGCCATGGGCGAAGCCCTTCGGAACCAGCAGCTGGCGGAAGTTCCGCGAGGTCAGAATATAGCCCTGCCAACAGCCGTACGTGGGCGATCCGGTACGGATATCCACCACCACATCATAGATGGCGCCTGCGATCACCCTGACCAGCTTGGTCTGGGCTGCCGGCTCCAGCTGGTAATGAAGCCCCCGGATCGTACCGGGCTCCCGGGAATACGAATGATTGTCTTGGAGGAAGTCGGTCTGACCGGAATCTCCCTCCTTGTAGCTTTCTAAGAAAAAGCCTCTCTCGTCCCCATATACCTTCGGCTCGATCAGCCTAACTCCTTCTATCGGCACAACCGACCTCATGCCGCACCGCCCTTTCCCCTATTGTGGTGTACAGCGGCCTGATAGGTCCGCTCCAACCCCTGTTCCAGCGGTATATGTGGAGACCAGCCCAATAACGCTTCGGCACGCTCATAAGATAGGCAGCTGTGCCGGATATCCCCCGGTCTGGAAGGCTCGCGCTGTAGTTGAACCGGCTGGCCATGGATGGAGGTCAGCAGCTCCGCCAGCCGGTTCACCGTGGTGGCCCGGGAGGTGCCGATCTGCACCGTTTCTCCCGCCCCTCCCGCCTCATAAGCCCGAAGGTTGGCCTCCGCCACATCCTCCACGTAGATGAAATCCCGCGTTTGTTCCCCATCGCCGTAGATGACGAGAGGCTCGCCTTGCAACAAGCGGTTCGTAAACAAGGCCACGACGCCACCTTCCCCTTTGGCAGTTTGGCGCGGGCCATACACATTGGCATATCGAAGCACCGAGCAGGGCAGGCCGAACAGCCGGTGGAACATACGCACGTATTCCTCCCCTGCCAGCTTGGACAGCCCGTAGAAGGAAATCGGCGATGTCCCGTCCTCCTCCAGGGACACCTCCCTGCCGTGGTCCCCGTACACGCCTGATGTGGAGGAGAAGATCAGCTTGCTTCCCCCCGCTTCCCGGCAGGCCTCCAAGAGGCGCACCGTTCCCAGCAGATTCACCCCGGCGTCCCGGGATGGGCTCCGGAGCGAGGTCTGCACATCCGCTTGGGCGGCCAGATGGAAGACGGCGTCCGGACGCAGGCGGACGATGAGCTGCCCGGCCTCCGGACTTGCGATGTCGCATTCATGGAACGATGCTTCCGAATTCACCCGCTCCCGGGTGCCGGTGGTCAGCGAATCGATCACATGGACCTTCCAGCCTTGCCGGATCAGGAGATCCGTCAGATGAGAGCCGATGAAGCCCGCTCCCCCCGTCACTACGCCTAGGTTAGCCAACCTGATTCCTCCTCTTGCCACATAATCCGGTACAATATCCTACGTCCGCCGGTCCGGCTTGGAACCGGACGAACGCCCCTTTCAATGGTGAATTGGGAAGCAGCGGAGCCTCTTCGTCCACGCAGACCGGAGCGCCCCCGCATATCCTGAAGATGAGCCCTGACCACGGAGCATGCCGTTAACCCGGCGCTGACCGGCGTATCGGGCAACGTACCAGGAGGAGGTGTTCATCCTGCGCATTACCATACCGTTTCTGACCCTGTGCAAAGGAGGGGGACAGCGGCTCGTCGTGGAGCTGACAGACCGCTTGGTGGACCGCGGCCATGACGTGACCATCCTGATGCCGTCTCTCGGTGCCGTCGAATATCCCATTCGCTCCCGGCTGGTCCGCACCGCGCACACCGTCCTCCGCCAAGAGGATTTCCCTTATGCCGACGTCATTCTTTCCAACTTTCATCTTACGGTCCCCCCTTCCGCGTTAGCCAGCGCCATGGGCAAGGGGAAGCATGTGCGGCTTTCCATGTGCTATGAGCCGATGTTTTTGGAGGGGCAATACTTATCCTTCCCTACCTACCACGCCACTCCCCATATCATCGCCTTGTCTGAATACCAGAAGAGCATCATCGGCTTGACCCACGGCATCGAAGCCCACACGATACCGGTGGGGGTCAGCGAAGGATTCCATAACATGCGCTTCCGCCATCCCCACGATCCTCTGCAGATTACGGCCATCGTCCGGAAGCCGGAGGGAGGCTTCACCTGGCACCGGCAGCAGGACTATCTGCTGGAGCAGCTGCATATCGTCCGGCAGCACTGTCCGGGGGTGGAGTTCAACCTGATTTGCCCGCCGCAGGAGTTCTACGATTCTCCGGAGCTTCAGGCCGTCAAGGCCACAGGCCTCTACCGCTTCTACACGCCGGCCGATGACCGGGAGTTATGCTACCACTACAACCAAGCTGACATCTATGTGGCGGCATCCGCCTTCGAAGCGGCGCCGCTGCCGGTGCTGGAGTCGATGAAATGCGGGGCCGCTCTCGTGACCGTATACTCGGGCGGCAATATGGAGTACTGCCGCCACGAGGTCAACTGCCTGATGAGCTACCGGTATGAAGACCGGCTGGCGGCCGATATAATCCGCCTGGTCCGCGATCCTGCTCTGCGGGACCGGCTCGCCGCTGCCGGTGAGGCCGAGGCGTCCCGCTGGAGCTGGGACCGGAGCACCGACCGGCTGGAGCAGATCCTGAAGAAGATCGTAGGGTAAGAAGGTTCTTGGCATTTGCCGGAAGGGCATGTATAATTTCCCCATACGATGACGAAGAACGTCCCGGAGGCTTCCAGCGAAGCGCCGGGACGTATTTTTTTGTGGGAGGCGTTCTGGGAACATGTCATTTGAAGAAGCGCATACGGCATTTCTTGTGAAACACACGGAGGTGAGCACCGGGGAACGGAAAAGACGCCTGCAGCAGGCGAATCTGCACGCAGAGACTCTTTTCTTGAAGCAGGTTTGGTGGCCACTGGTGGGAGACCTGAATCACCTGCATCCGGAGCATGAGGTTTTGGACTGGCGCGGACGCTCCTATTATGCCGATTTCGCCTGGCTTCCCGGCTATGTCAAGCTGCTGGTGGAGATCAAGGGGTATGCCAGCCACGTCCGGGATATGGACCGGCACAAATATTGCCACGAGCTCAATCGTGAAACCTTCCTCCACGGGATCGGATACCAGGTGATCTCCTTCGCTTATGATGACGTGAAGGAAAGGCCGGAGCTCTGTATGACTCTCCTTCGCATGGTCCTAAGCCGATACCGGCCCAGGCCATCCGCAAATTCCCGGCTGCTGCTGGCGGAGGAGGAGGTTCTGCGTTTCGCATGTGCGCTGGCGCGCCCCATCCGTCCTGTCGATCTGGCGGAGCACCTGGATATCAGCGGCAAGTCGGCGTCTCAGTTGTTGATGCGCCTGGGGGATAAAGGATGGTTCACACCGGTCACCGGCACCGGCGGCATACGCAAGGTCGCTTATCGGCTGGTCGTGAACGTTACGGATGTTTTCCCGTAAACGGCCGGCGCCGAATGGGAATGGTGTGATTTTAGTGAAAAAACCTCCGCTATTTGGGCCGGTGTCTCTGATGATCGGACCGATAAACGAAAAAACTCCGCTATTCCGGCACATTTGGGGCATGACCCCATGATTGTGCGAAATTAGTGGAGTTTTTTTCGTTATTTCACAATTTGGCGGCTTCATAGAGCGAAATAACGTCGCTTATTCCTTTATTCAGGCGAGGTGCATAGCTCCGTCCACTGGCACGCTCCATTGGCACGCTCCATTGGCGCGTTCCACCGGTACGCTCCACTGGCACGCTCCATTGGCGCGTTCCACCGGTACGCTCCACCGGTACGCTCCGACGACGCGCAGCACCATCCGGCTGCGCTTCCGGCAGGCGTCAGCCGCCGTACTCGACGCCCAGCTCCGCCAGCATCCGCAGGAAGTGCTCCCGGTACCGCTCCAGGGTGAAGCCCTCCTGCACCTTCCGGAGCGCACGGGATAGGATGCTCTCCCGCAGAGCGGCGTCGTGCATAAGCATCCGCGCTTCGAATACGGCGGCCTCCACGTTGCCGATGGGGTAGAACTTGCCCGTCTCGTTATGGGTGACGAAGATCCGGACACCGTCAGAGTCGGTGGCCAGCACCGGGCAGCGGCAGCTCATGGCTTCGAGTACGGCGTAGGGCGCCGCCTCGATCTTCGAGGTGGAGATCAGCAGTCCGCCGGACCGCCCGATGCGGGAGTACACCTCCGGCATCTCCGCATGCTTCACATTGGAGCGGATGGTCAGATAAGGCTGCAGCCCCAGCGCCGGGACCAGCTCCATGAAGGCCGCCCGGTCCTCCGGCACGGACAGCGAGTCGTCCACGAACATCCACAGCTCGCCGATCAGACCCGCATGGACCAGCCGGGCTCCGATGGCGAGCAGCTCCCGCCAGTTCTTGTTGTCCTCCAGCCGGCCCACCCAACCGAGAATGGGACGGGCAGGCGGCTCCACCGCCAAGGGCCGGAACACCTTCACATCCAACGGCGTATGGAAGCAGTAATGCCGCAGTCCCGGATAATACATCCGGAAGTATTCCGCCAGGTGGGGCGTCGGCGGGTAGAACACCGCATCGATCCGGCCGTTCAGATAACCCATGGCATGGGCCAGCGCCTCCTGCGCCTTCTCCTTCGCCCCGTAGCCGAAGCCCTGCGCCTCGAAGATGATCCGCCCCCCATACCCGAAGCCACGGAGCTTGGGTACGATGTAATAGTTGCAGGTCACCACGATGGCGTCATACGCCTCGCGGGCCAAGAGCTCCGACACGTCCTGATCCCGGTCCGTGACATAGGTCGGAATGTTCCGGATATTCTCCAGCCCGAACCCGTTCTGAAGATACAGCTGATGGCATTCGACGCCTGCAGCCTGAAGAGCTTGGCACCGCATCCGGTTCAGCGTCTCCATCCCGCCGCTCGGCGTGTAATAGACGAACAAGAGCTTCATTCCCGCTCCACTCCCCCCGGTGCCGGACTCAAGCCGGAAACTCCTTATACGCGATGATGGCATCGGTTCGGGGATGCTCGGCACCGAAGGCTTTGACGAAGGAGGGATTCTCCGGGCCGTGAAGCCCCTTCAGCACAATCACCGTATACCCCATCCGATCGAATTCCTCCGGCGTCCAGCCGCTGCGGTGGGTCTGGTAATACTCCCCGTTCATGTTGTAATAGTCATAGCCATCCTGGGGAAAATACCCGCTCGGCGTAAACACCACCACCCGGTTAACTGCAATGACCTCGGCCTGCCGAAGCAGCTCCAGCCCTTCCTTCTTGGTCACGTGCTCGATCACATCGGCGATCAGCACGGAGGATACCGTCTTCGGCAGCAGCACCTTTTCCATCTTCAAGGCGTCCATGTGCAGCGGGATGATGTGGGGGGACCGGTTGGTCCGGTTCTCCAGATAGGGCCGGTGAGCCTCCAGCGCAAGGATAAGCGGCACCTGAAAATCCCCCGAGATCCGGCACACCCCGGCTCCCACATCCAGCATGCTCGCGGAGCGGTGGTCGATCAGCCGCTTCATCATGCCCATATGGTCATGGTCATTGGTCTCGTAGATCACGCCTTATCCCCCCAACTCCTTGATGTGATGCATCATCTGCCATGCCCATTTCCCCTTGGTCCGCTCCGCCTCCGCCATAATCGTCGGAAGGTGCCGATGGGTCCCCATCCCGCTGTGGACCCTATATTTGATCAGGTTCTCGTTGACAAAGTGGAAATCCACTTTGGACAGGATCACCCGGAACCACAGGTCGTAATCGTGGGTGTACGGCAGCCCTTCGTCAAACAGGCCCAGCTCCAGCATCAGATGGCGGCTGGCTACCACCGTACAGCCGTTTACCGGGTTGCCCGTCAAGAACGTCCGGTAGAACTCAATGGCCGTCGGGAATTTCAAGCCCACGCAGCTTCCCGTCACCTGGCCATGCTCGTTCATGATGTCATAATCGGAGAAGGAGATCCGCGCCCGGTTCAGGATCATGTAAGCCATCTGATGGGCCAGCTTCCACGGATAGAACATATCGTCCGAGCTGAGCCACGCCACATAATCTCCTGTAGCTGCCCGGATTCCGGCGTTCAGTGCGCTGGCCGTTCCTCCGTTGCCCTTCTCCAGGAAATGAACCTTCGGATGGCTCAGATACGGGATCAGAAGCTCATTGTAGCTGTGGGAGCCGTCGCTCACGATGATGATCTCCGTGTTGGGATAGGTCTGGTCCAACGCGCTCTGAATGGCATTCGGGACATAGGGGTCGCAATAAAAAGGGATGATGATGGAAACCTTGGGTATCATTCTTCTTCTCCTCCTGTTCTTCGGAAATACTCCAGCACATCCCGCAGCGACTGCTCGAAGGGAATCACCGGCCGCCAACCCAGGCGCAGCACCGTACGCATGGCAATCGGCTTCGGCTCGGGTCCGCCGCCGCTTCCGCCGATCACCACCGGCAGCTCTCTGCCGGTAATGCTGCGGTACGTCTCCAGCACCTCGCCCAGCGTCCGGTATACGCCCGAGCCGAAGCGGTACAGCTCCCCGGGGGCACCCTGCTCGAGAATGGCCCCGTATGCGGCGCAGGCATCCCGGACATCCAGGTAATCCCGCTTCTCCATCACCGAAGACAGCCGGAACGGGTCCCGGTCCGCCCCCGCCTCCCACCGGACGATCTTGCGGGCCAACAGCCCGCAGATGCCGTTGGTCGGTCCGGGTCCGATCAGGTTGGAGGGCTCCGCCGCCATGACCCGCAGGTCGAAGAGATGGGCCCAGGATCGGGCCAGCAGCACTTGGACCGTCTTGCTCAAGGAATAAGGGTGGGGCGGTACCGGAGACGGTCCCGGCGTGAAGCTCAGCATGGAGCCCACCACCAGGATCCCGCCCGTTACTCCCGCTTCCCGGGAAGCCTCCAGCACGTGAAGCGTGCCCTGCACATTAGCGTTCCAATATTCGGCGGGAAAGCGTCTGGATTCCGGCACCGAATTGCGTCCGGCCAAGTGAAGAATGGAATCCGGCTTCACCCGTTCCATGAGCGCCTTGACGCCTGGATAATCCATCAGATCACAGACCTCGATCCGGAGACGGTTCATGGCGTCCGCCTCCGCCACCCCCGTCCCCGCGCTCCTTCCCGCCCCTCCGGTCAATTCCGGGGCAAGAACGGCCGCCAGCCTCTCCGGCTCCTTGCGGACCACCGCCGTCACCCGGTAGCCCATGCCGAGAAAGTGCCGGCAGGCATGAAGACCGGTGAAGCCTCCGGCCCCGGTGATCAGGACGGAGGGGGCCGTCATGCCCGCTCCATCCAATCCCGCATCTCCCGGATCATCTGCGGATAACCCGGGACCTCCACCTGAAAGTCCGTCCGGGTATTCCGCAGCGTCCGGTCCTGGACGAAGCCGTCGTACGGCTCCACGGTCACGTCATGCTTGCCGAAGACCTCCTGGAAGAGGAGCAGGAGATCGTGCTTGCTGATCTTCTCCGGTGCGGTCAGATGGATCAGCCCCGTCACGTTCATCTTCAGCAGCTCGTGAACGGACCGCGCCAGCTGTACGGTCGTCACCCCGTTCCACATGGCCGCCGTATACCCCTGCACGGTGCCCTGCTGCTTCATGAACCAATCGAATAAACCCATGCCGTTGGGCCGGATTTCCGGACCGATGATGGAGGTCCGCACGGTCAGATGGTTGTCGCTGCGCACCTCGCCGATGGCCTTGGTCCGGGCGTA
The DNA here is from genome assembly GCF_051594765.1 of Oryzibacillus soli. Classification (NCBI taxonomy): domain Bacteria; kingdom Bacillati; phylum Bacillota; class Bacilli; order Caryophanales; family Paenibacillaceae; genus Oryzibacillus; species Oryzibacillus soli. The sequence continues at coordinate 109,193 of NZ_JBPPGJ010000017.1, read as the reverse complement.
TGCCGAATCCCCGTCCGGCGGATCCTGCTCCGTGTAATCCCCTTTGCTGCCGGAGAAGACGCAATCGGTGCTGATGTGCACCAGCTTGCCTCCGACGGCATCCAGCTTCTTCCGGAGCTGGTGGGGAAGCAGGCCATTGATTTGCACGGCCTCCCGCTCCCGCTTGACGGCATCCTGGTTCAGGATGCCGATGCCATTCACAACCACGTCCGGCCGTACCACGTCGATGATGCTCTCCGCCATCCCGGGCAGCGAGGCATCCAGGTAGATCGCATTCGGATCGCTCCGGTCCCGGGAGGTATAGAACACCCCGAAGCCCGGCTGCTCCCGGAAGTAGCGGACCATGACGTGCCCGGCCATCCCATTCCCGCCTAAGATGAGTATTCTCATGGCAAAAACCGTCCTTTGACCAGAAGCTCCCGGATCTCCGCCTTGGACATCAAGCCGTCGCTCGAGACGTAGAGCGGCTTCGTCACCTTGGGATACTTCGCATAGGCCTCCTTCAGTCCCGGGATGTCGATGGTCGGCAGGATCACCAGATACTCATGGTCGTATTGGACCGTATTGGCGCTCTCGTACTCCGAATAGAGGATCTCGTGGATCTTCTCCCCCGGCCGGACGCCCAGCTCCTTCACCCGGATATCCTTGGCGCCCAGCTCCTCGGCCAACACGTCGGCCAGGTCCATGATCTTGCAGGTCGGCATCACCATGACGAAGATCTCGCCGCCCACGGCTTCCTCGGAGGCCTTGAAGAGAAGCGTAATGGCATCCTGGATCGTCAGGAAGAAGCGCGTCATCTCCAGATCCGTAATGCCGATCTCCTGGTTTTCCATGATCTGCTTGACGAAGAGATGGATGACGCTGCCGTTGGTTCCAAGCACATTCCCGCCCCGCACTGTGATGAACTTCGTGTCTGTCCGCAGCTGGTTCGCCTGCACGATCAGCTTCTCGCCGATGGCCTTCGTCATGCCATAGAAGTTGGACGGGTTGGCCGCTTTGTCCGTGGAGATGTAGATGCACTTCTCCACCTTATTTTCGATGGCCGCTTCGATGACATTCTGGGTGCCCGTCACATTGGTCTTGAGCGCTTCGAGCGGCTGCTCCTCGCAGACCGGCACGTGCTTCAGCGCTGCCAGATGATAGACGTAATGCATGCCGGCGCAGGCATCCTTCAGCGCTTCCTTATCCCGGATATCGCCGATGACGAACTTCAACCGCTTGTCGTCAAAATGGCGCTTCATCGCCACCTGGCCCGACTCGTTCCGGGAATACACCACCACTTCCTCCGGTTCCTTCTCCAGCAGCTGCTTCACCAGCTCATGGCCCCAGGAGCCGGTTCCACCTGTAATCAAGATCCGTTTGCCCTTAAACATCATTCCGCCTCCTTATCGATTTCAGCTTGTTGGATCAGCCCCATGAGAGGGTGCCGCACAAATATTTCACGACCTTCCTGGACACATCCGTGTCCGTATAGCCTTCCGGGAACCTCCAGTCTCTCGGCAGCGCCGTCATGGTCCGGACCGCCGCCGCAATACGCTCCGCATCCAGCCCCGACACCACATTGCTCCCGCAGTCCACCGTTTCCGGGCGCTCCGTGGTGGTCCGGACGGTTACGGCCGGAACCCGGAACAGGCAGCATTCCTCCTGGACCGTTCCGCTGTCGGTCAGCACGCAGTACGCGTCCTTCTCCAGCGCCACGAAGTCGAAGAAGCCGAAGGGTTCATGGAAGGTGATCAGGGGATGGAGCTTGAAGTCTCCCAGCTTCTCCATCCGGGACTTGGTCCTGGGGTGAAGGCTTGCCACCAAGGGCAGCCCATGCTGCTCGGCGACCAGGTTGAGCCCCTGCAGAATCTCCCGCAGATGGGCGGGATGATCCACATTTTCGGCCCGGTGGACCGTCACTAGGAAGTACTTGCCCTTCGTAAGGCCCAAGCGCTCGTGGATCCGGCTGGCCCCAATCTGCTCCGAATAATGGGTCAGCACCTCGTGGATCGGATTGCCGGTCAGCACGATCCGCTGGACCGGAATTCCCTCGCGAAGCAGATTCTGCTTGCTCTGGGGCGTGTAGGGCATATTGATGCTGGAGATGTGGTCGATGACCCGGCGATTCTTCTCCTCCGGCACCTTCCAGTCGAAGCAGCGGTTGCCCGCTTCCATGTGCACCACCGGAATGCCCATCCGCTCCGCCAGAACGGCAGCCAGCGCACTGTTGGTATCGCCCAGCACCAGCACCTTATCCGGCTGCTTCTCCTGAAGAATGCGCTCCAGTTGGCTGTACATCACCGACAGCTGCTCCCCCAGGGTGCGCTGCTCCTGGCTCAGCACTACATCCGGCTGGCGGATCCCCAGCTCGGAGAAGAAGATGCCGCTTAGCGAGGGCACATAATTTTGGCCCGTATGCACGAGGGTGTGCTCCTCCGCATGGCGGTCCAGCAGAGCGATGATGAGCGACAGCCGGATGATCTCGGGCCTGGTGCCCAGTACCGTTACGATTTTCATACCGTTTCTTCACCTCTTCTGCTCGTAGTCTCAGCCATAGATCGGTACCCCCGTCGGAAAAGCCTGCAGCTCCGCGTCATCCACATGACGGACCTGATGCCAGCCGAACCCGTTGCCGTAGAAGCCCGCTTCGTTGGCGAAGGGCCGCTTCGTCCGGTTCTGGATCAGGAAGACGGCGGGAGTTGCGGTTCCCTTGACGAGAGACCCTTCCGGATAGCCGGACCGGGTCGCCGCATAGACCTGCTCCTTGAAGACCAGACCGGGCTCCATGGCCTGCAGCAGGTTCCCCAGCCGGGACCGGTAAGCCCCCAGGCCGAACATCTCATGGACGGCCAGCTGGCAGGAGGCTCCCTCCGCCCGGCAGTTGTTCAGATCCCGGGACAGGTAATGGACGATGGAGGCCAGCCCGGATATATCCCCCGGCTCCGCCAGCAGGTGGGACTTGCCGATGTTGCCCAGCACTTCTCCCAGCGCACCGGACTTGTAGGCCGCCACCGGCTTGCCGAAGATCATGCCCTCGAGAGCCGTCATGCCGAAGCCCTCCCGGATCAGGCTGGGTACGGTCATGATGTCCAATGCCGGATACAGCGTCTCGATCCGGCTCCCGAAGGGCTCCAGGATGAACCGGGCGGCATAGCCGGACAGATGGATGTTACGTACGCACCGTTCATAGAAGTCAGGCTCCGTCGGATTGCCGGCGATGAGAAAATGAACCCGGGGCAGCGATTGGCATACCCCGACGGCCATGGAGATGAAATGCTCAAGCCCCTTGTGCGGAACCAGGTCCGAGGCCAGGAAGCCGACCAGCGCATCCTCCTCCGAGAGACCGTACAGAGCCCGCTTGTGCTGCCGATTCCCCGCCCATGTGTGCGGCTGCAGCTCCTCCTGACGCCAGGAGGGATAACACAGGTAGAGCTTCTGGGCCAGCCCCTGCCGATGGAACGGTCCCAGTGTCGTATGGGAGATTCCCATGATCCAGTCGGAATACCGGTGGAGGATCTCGACGGTGGCCGGCGTATGGACCGTCTCGCAGATGGTTTCCGTCACGGTCCACAGCACCGGTACGCCCAGCCGCTTGGCAGCGGCAGCCGGCACCAGATTGACGCAGGTATGGGAGAGCACCAGCTGGGGCCGGTGCATATGGATCAGATTCATCACGCTGCCGATGTGCTCCGATTGCAGCAGGGATGCCGCTTCGGCAGCCGTTCCCGCCTCGCAGGACCAGAGAGACCAAGCCAACGGATACGGATGGACGATCACGCTGCGGCAGCTTCCCCGGGCCTCCCGGGCCAGCATGCCTTCATTCGGAACCACCAGGATGCAATCTAAGCTCGCCGACAGCTCCCGGATCAGGAACAGGAGGAGCTTCTCCGCTCCGGTCATATGATTGCTGTTGCATATGTGGGCAAACAGCATGGCAGTTGTTCTGGACACGGTACGCCGGTCCCCCCTTCGAATCGCTTTACGTTTACGCAGCCGCATTGCCGGCAGCGACCCCCTGGGCGAACCCCGCGTTGAACCCCTCATTGTAGGCCTCATCATAGCCCCGGTTGTATTCCGCCTGATAGCCGGGCGGCTTTCTTCTCGCCACGACCGCTCCGGTCCGGCCGCCCGACTTGCGCTTGAGCTTCGGCCTCCGTCCCGTCTTGCGGTGCTTCAGCCGCTTGGCCGAATGAAGCTTCTTCTGCCGGTTTTTCCCGGACTTGGCTTTGACACGGGCCTTCAGGGTTTTGCCGGAGGGCCGCTTGTGCTTAGAGCCGGATTTCTTGGCTTTCATTCTCCATCACCTCCTTATCAGGAATAGATCGCAGCCAGCATGGTATGAACTCTCCGGAAGTACGTATGGTCGGTCAGGGTCCGACGCAAGCCCCGGAGAGCAATCTCCCGCCGCTCCTCCTCATGGGTCAGGTAGTACTCAACCTTGGCCAGGAAATCCCCCGGAGAGTTGAAGGTAACGATCTCCACACCGGGCACATACCATTGAGGAAGGTCCAGCCGTTCGTCCGTCAGCTGGAAGGCGCCGCTGCCGGCAATCTCGAAGGTCCGCGGATTAACCGAAACGGCGGATATCTTGCGGCTGTTCATGTTGTAGGAATCGTCATCATGGGACCTATGCATATTGATGACAATACGAGAGCCGTGGTAGTGCCTGGAGGTCTCATCGGGCGGATACCATACCCCAAGACGTATATGGTCGGCGAGCATCCGGTAGGTTCCCAGCCGATCCCACCATAATCCGGACAGCATCAGGTTCCGCCCTGCCAGCGATGGGCCCACCTGGTCGAAAAAAGCGATCCGGTTCCAGTAGCCGGAGCCGATGAAGCTGACATCCTTCCGGTATCCGGTATGGATGTGCTGGGGCCGGAAGACGGTATGGTGCACGCCCAAGGGCAAATAGTGAACCCGGGGGCAGCCCAGCGACTGATAGAACGGGACGCAGTTCAACTCCAGTGTAAAGACGTCGTCGTAATGCGGCGCCAGCTTGTCGGTCACGTCCGTGTAGTAGGGATCATCGGTGAACCATACGGCGGTCCGGATCCCTCTGGCCCGGATCGCCGCGACCTGGTCCGGCTGAAATTCCATTCCCTCCATGGCGATTACCAGGTCCGGCTTCACCTGATCGACCAGAGCCACCACGTTGGTCTTCGGACTGGTCGAGACGAATTCCCGTACATTGGCTGCGAATGCCTCCGCTACGGCCGCGTCCAGCGGGGAATAGGGCAATCCTTTGCCGGAGGTGACGAACAACAGCCGGATATCCCAGATCGGGCCGGGGAGCACTGGGGTCTGGGCCACGATCGCCTGGCAGCGGCCCAGGTAGTAGCCGTGGCCGAAGCCGGTCTGGAAGCCCGCTTCCCGGCCGGCCACCCAACCGGCGCTTGGGGCGGTGCGAACGGCCCGGACCGCAGCTTTTTTCCGTTTCATGGTATTCCTCCTCACGATGGTTTTCTTCATCATCCGCGAGCCTCCAGCACAGTCTGAAGGAGCGTATCCAGCCGTCCCCGGTAGGTGTGCTCCCGAAGCGTGCGCTCCAGCCCCTTGAGAGCAATGGCGCTGCGGTGTTCCTCATGTTCCAGATAGTAGTGGATCTTGCCCGCCAGCTCCTCCGGGGTTGCGTACGTTTCGATCTCCTCGCCCGGGGTGTAGAAGCGGATCAGATCCGGCCGGACATCCGTCATCTGCAGAGTGCCGCAGGCGTTGATCTCGTAGGTTCTCGGATTGATGGAGAGGGCCGGCAAGAGGGCTGCATTCCGGTTATGCTCTCCGTTGTCCGGGGAACGGTGCAGATTCACCACAATCTTGGCCCCGTTGTAGTAGCTGCTGGTGTCGGCCAGCGGCGTGCCTTCCAGACGGATATGCTCCGCCCAATGGGGGTAGTCCTTAAGGCGGTTCCACAGCCCGCCGGAGAGGAACACCGATCTGCCCTTCAAGAGCGGCAGAAGGCGGTCGAAGAAATCCACCCGGTTCCAGAAGGCGGTGCCGATGAACACCACGTCCCGCTTGTATTCCGATCCGACCAGCCTGGGATAGAACACATTTCTTCCCGCCGCCAAGGGCAGGTAGTACACCCGCGGAACGCCCAGGCTCTGGTAGAAGGGAACGCAGGACAGCTCATGGGTGAACACATAGTCATAATGTAGCGCGATGGATCGGGTCACATCCGTGAAGTACGGATCGTCCGCAAACCATACGGCCGTCGGTATGCCGGCCAGCCGGAGTACCGCCGCCATCTCCGGCGGAAAGGCGTGTACGCCGTTCAACACCAGTACCAGATCGGGAGCCAGCTCCAAAAACCGCTCCAACGGCAGCCCTTCGGGGGGGATTGGGGTGACCCGGCTCACCAAACCCTGCAGCGCATCAAGAATGCCCTCATTCAGTCCGATGAGGCCCTCCTGCACATAGGCCACGTGCATGTCGTACTTAATGGCGGGGGGCTCGAACGTATCCGCCAGAATGCGCTGGCACCTTCCGGCATGGAGCCCGTGGCGCCACCCCGCCGTGAATCCGTCCGTCCGCCCTTCTTCATATGCGCCGGTCATGGCTGCACCTCCTTAATCATCCGGGTCACCGAGCAGCAGCTCCGACGCCTCATGCAAGGATTCGAAGGTACCGGCATCCTTCCACCAGCCCTCCAGCATGTCATAGTCCAGCTTGCTTGCCGCTGCCATCAGGTTGTTCACATCCGTGATCTCCAGTTCGCCCCGGGCGGAGGGCTTAATCTGCCGGACGGCTTCGAATACGGTATAGTCGTAGAGATATATACCGGTCACGGCATAGCTGGAACGGGGAGCCTCCGGCTTTTCCTCGATACACTTCAGCACTTCTCCGTCGAAGACCGGCACCCCGTATCGCCGGGGATCCTGAACCTCCTTCAACAGAACCATGGCATGGCCCGGAGAGGCTTGGAATTTACGAATGTACGGCGCAAGCTCCGACTCGAACAGATTGTCGCCCAAGAGCACCACACAGGCCTCTCCCGGCCGGATGAAATCCTCCGCTAGGCCCAGGGCTTGAGCGATCCCGCCGGCATCGTCCTGAATGCCGTAGGTGAGACGAACGTTCCATTCGCTGCCGCTCCCCAGGAGCTGCATGAACAGTCCGGCGGATGCCCGGCCCGTAATGATGCGGATATCCCGAATCCCCGCTCGTTCCAGCTTCCGCACGTTGTGCAGGATCATCGGAAGCCGGCCGACGGGGAGCAGGTGCTTGTTGATGTAACGGGTCAACGGATCCAGCCGGGTTCCCTTGCCGCCGGCTATCAGTATCCCTTTCACACTTCTCTGCCTCCTCTACCCTTCGATGAATTGCTGGGGATCGATGCCCCATTTCTCCATGAATTTCCTGTGGTTGTCCGTGACTAGCTGGAAGACCTCCTCCGGCATCCGCTTCTTGAAGCTGGCACTGCCGTGATGGTGGACGTATGTGTCGCCGGCCAGCATCAGCTTGTAGCCTGCCAACCGGGCCCGGTAGCAGTAATCGTCGTCTTCGTAATGCCCGGGCGAGAATCTCTCGTCCAAGAACCCGATCCGGTCCATCAGCTCCCTCTTAAAGAGGAAGCAGAGTCCGACCAGCCGATTCACCTCGCGCCATGAAGCGGGATCCGGCACGTTCTGGGCCTCGGCGGAGCCGAAAAATTGCGGAGCTCCCTCATATGAGGGGGCCTTCATCTGCACGCCGCTGGCGTAGTTGGTGTAGGGCCCGACAATGCCGATCTCCTGCGAACTGTCCAGGCAAGCCAGCATGTTGGGCAGCCAGCCTTTGGACACCAGCACGTCATTGTTCATCAGGAGCAGCGCCTCCCCTCCCCCCATCTTCAGGCCCAGGTTGCAGGCGACGGGGAAGCCCATATTGCGGGCGAAGGAGGCGAAGACCAGCCTTTCGCGGATGCAGTACTCCAGCGTGCCGTCCGTCGAGCCGTTGTCCACGACGATGATCTCATACGGAGCATCCGTATGGGCCCGGATGGCCTCGACGCACTCTGACAACAGCGGAAGACCGTTGTAGGTCGGTATCACAATGCTCGTTTTCCTCATGTCGCACTCCCCTCCCGGACAGCCGACCTGTTGCGGATTCCATCAGGATAAGCCAGCCGGCCTCCCCTTGCAGCCATCACCGCGTGGAGCGCCTCCAGGTGATCCCCCATAATGAGCTCGGAGACAGGATTCATCCTTCCCGTGTTGGTGCTTCGCTTCGCATTGGAGGCGAACACATTGCATCCGGCGGGAGCGCAGATCTTCAACCCCTGCATGAGGGCGTAAGCCTGGGCTAACGGAGGGACGGCCAGCCGTTCCGGTCCGATGATCCCGATGGCTCTGCGGGACAGAGCGTGGGGCACTGCCGTCATGGAGTTGGCCATCAGGTCCGGACGGCCCAAGGCCCGGTTCAGGAATTCCTTGGCGATGGTTACGGTATCCCGCTTGCGGAAGCTGCCCAGGAACGGGGTCAGGTCATTGAGCGCCACATCCTGCCCGCGGGCGATGGCGCGGATGAAGGGCAAGAGCCGCTTGGCCGGCAGGACGATGTCTCCATCAAGGAACAGCACGATGTCCCCTCGTGCCACCCGGGCCCCGGCCGCCCGGACCACGTCATGGCCCAGCGCCTCCGGGTAATGAAGCATCAGCGGTCCGGACGGATGGCGTCTGACCTGCTCCCAGGTGGCGTCCGTCGAGCCATTGACGACCACGACGATCTCCTGGAAGGGAAGCTTCATCAGCTGGTCGAGCACGCTGCCGATCCTCCCTGCTTCGTTCATGGCTGTAACCACCGCCGACACGCCGAGGCGGGTACCGAAAGGATTCGCGCCCCATGATGGAAGGCGGGACTTCTTCGGAATCGGGCCGGATTTGCGCTTTTTCTTCCCGATGCCCTGCTTCCTGCGATTCGCTTGGAGGCGGGAGCCTGCGGCTCGTTTCACTCTTCCCGGCGCGCGGTCCATGGGGACACCACCTCCCTCTTGCGTCCCAGATCCGTCCGAAGCGCCCGGGGTCCTGTCCGTTTCAGGAGCCATTCCAAGGCCTCCAGATGATCGCCGACTATCAGATGCTCCAAGGGATCCTTCCCAAGAACCTTGCGCCTGCGCTTGGAGGGGTTGCTGCGGCCTACCTCGACGTACCGGACCGGCTCCACCCGGAGCCCCAGGAACACCGCGATCGCATGGGCCTTGGGCGGAACCGACAAGAACTCGGGACCGATCACCTCCAAGGCACGCCGGTTGATGGCGTGGGGAACGGCCGTCATGGACACCCCGCCCAAGCCCGGTGCGGACAGGAAGGCGTTCAGCGCATGTTTCGCCAGCACCACGGAATGCACGTGATTCCGATCCTTCGGTCCTTCATAACGGTTCAACGCGATGTCGGCGCCCCGCTCCAGCGCTTGGATGAAGGGCTTCAGTCGGGCACCCGGAATGACGATGTCCGCGTCCGTGAACAACAGATATTTCCCTCGGGCGTGAAGAGCGCCGATGCTCCGTCCCACATCGTGGCCCAGCGGCTCCGGCACGGCGATGACCCGAGCGCCCACCGCCTCCGCAATCTCACGGGTACCGTCCGTCGAGCCGTTGGCGACGACCAGCACCTCCGTGTCCGGGTGCACCTTCCGGCATTCCCGGATCACGGCACCGATGGTGGTTCTCTCATTCATGGCCGGCACGATGACGGACACGACAGGCTCCTCCGAGTTGCGGATCGGCGGACCGTGACGGGACGGAGGCCTGGGACGTGCCGGGCTCTTGCTGCGCCTCCGCTTCACGGAGGGGCTTGCTTTCTTGCCCAATTGAATCACCTCCGGTTATCTTGGTCTCCTTGTCATACTATGTTGCGGCTCCCTTGCGGCAACGGCACCTGTCCATCCTCGATCGCCCGCTTCCAGCCACAACAGCAATAAGCCCATGCCGTGCGGGGGTTCCGCATGGCATGGGCTTGCGTACGGGGGCTGAATCCCCCGGGACAATCGGGCTGATCTTATCCGAATGCGATCCAGCTCAGGAGGCCTTGGATGTCCGTGCTGATCTTGACCTTGACGGCCTCCACCACGGCCCTATCGGCATGGCGTTCTTTCAGGACGGCGTAGCATGCCGGATGGTTGGTCATGGCCACCACCACATAGTCCGTTCCGGAGAAGGCCTCCGGGAAGGGGATCTCCACGAGGCAGGTTTCATCCTGGGCTTGGAACCGGAACGGCACGGCCCCCATGAAGGTACGGGTCAGCAGCTTGGCGCGGACCTCGGCCGAGAGATGCTCCTCCCCGATGCTGCCGCCGGCGATATGCGCGCCGCTGACGATGCCCGGCTGCAGATGCGACTGACCGACGGAGCCCTCGGCCAGCTTCGAGGCGCAGACCGCGCCATCCGCCAGCTTCGTCTTCGTCACGGCTCCCTCCTGCAGGTGTACAGGGCTGACCGACTCCGCTCCCAGCTTGGAGGAGGTGACCGAGGCCGATTGCAGTTGGGCGCTTCCTACGGCACCGTCTCCAAGCTTCGAGGCGGTCACTGCGCCGTCCTGCAGGTGCTCGGCTCCCACGGAGCTCTCACTCAGCTTCGAGGCGGTCACCGCACCGTCCTGCAGGTGCTCGGCTCCCACGGAGCTCTCACTCAGCTTCGAGGCAGTCACTGCTCCGTCCTGCAGGTGCTCGGCTCCCACGGAGCCTTCGCTCAGCTTCGAGGCGCTCACCGCACCATCCTGCAAGTTCGCGGCCCCCACGGAGCCTTCGCTCAGCTTCGAAGCAGTTACTGCGCCGTCCTGCAGGTGCTCGGCTCCCACGGAGCCTTCGCTCAGCTTCGAGGCGGTCACCGCACCTTCTTGAAGGTGTACGGCTCCCACCGATTCCGCTACTAACTTCGAAGCGGTAACCGAGCCGTACTGCAGGTGAACCGTTCCCACCGAGCCTTCAGCAAGCTTATTCGAGATGACAGCGCCATCCTGCAGGTGCGCGGTCCCGACGGAACCGGCAAGCAGTTTCTTCGCCGTCACGGCGCCATCCTGCAATTTGTCGGATGAGACGACGTCCGAATCCAGATGCTCCTCCTGCACCGATGCCAGGGCCAGATGCTCGGATTGGACCGTCTCATTATCCAGATGCTCGCTCCGGACAGATCCGAGGGCAATTTTTGAAGAGGTGACCGCTTCATCCGCCAACTGGTCGCTGTCCACCGCCAGATTCACGATGCACGCCGCATCCAGTTCAATGGATCCCAGGTGCTCCGTGTGCACCGAGCCGGGAGCGAGATGCTCCCCGTTCACGGCACCGGCGCGAATATGGCGCCCTTCCACGGCTTCCGGCTGCAGATGCCGGGAGTATACAGTGCCGCTCGCCACTTTCTCTGCTGTCACGGCACCGTCGGCCAGCTTCGCTTCGTCCACCACCAGGTTTAATACCCGGGACGCATCCAGCTCCACCCCGTCCAGATGCTCTGTCCGCACCGAGCCGGGTGCGAGATGCTCCCCGTTCACGGCACCGGCGCGAATATGACGGCTCAGCACCGATTCCGGCTGCAGGTGACGGGGGCTTACGGTGCCGCTCGCCAGCTTCTCAGCCGTCACAGCACCGTCGGCCAGCTTTGCTTCGTCCACCACCAGGTTCAATACCCGGGACGCATCCAGCTCCACCCCGTCCAGATGCTCCGTCCGCACCGAGCCGGGTGCGAGATGCTCCCCGTTCACGGCACCGGCACGGATATGGCTCCCTTCCACGGCTTCCGGCTTGAGATGGACCGAGTTCACGGCGCCACCCGCCAGCTTCTCCGCTGTCACGGCACCGTTAGCCAGCTTCGCTTCATCCACCACCAGGTTCAATACCCGGGATGCATCCAGCTCCACCCCATCCAGATGCTCCGTCTTCACCGAGCCGGGTGCGAGATGCTCCGCATTCACGGCACCGGCGCGAATATGGCGGCCTTCCACGGCTTCCGGCTGCAGATGGACCGAGTTCACGGCGCCACCTGCCAGCTTCTCCGCCGTCACGGCACCGTCAGCCAGCTTCTCCGACGATACCGCCCCATCTTGGATATGGCTCCGTTCTACAACATCCGTCTGCAGATGGTTCGCCTTCACGGTACCATCGGCAAGCTTAGAGGCAGTTATGGCGCCGTCGGCCAGCTTCTGCTCCGTAACCGCACCGTCGGCCAGCTGCTCGCTCTCCACCTGCAAATTGATGATGAGCCCCGCGTCGATGGCCCCCTCGCCGAAGTGCTCCAGACGGATGGACCCCTTCTCCAGATGCATCCCGCTGACGGATTCCGGCTGCAAGTGGAAGCCATGAACCGCACCGGGCCGCAGATGCTTGCCGGACACGCTCTCCAGTGACAGGTGCTCCGGCCCCACGGCACCGTTCCCCAGCTTCTCCGCCGTTACGGCGCCATCCTGAAGCTTCGGACCCGATACGGCGAGATCCTTCAAGTGTTGGCCTCCCACGGATTCGGAGCACAAGTGCTCTTCCCTGACGGAGGAGGCCGTCAGATGGTCGGGGCCAACCGATTCCTTCGCCAGCTTCGAGCCGTCCACCGCACTATCGGCCAGCTGCTTGGAGGTAACGGCACCCTTGCGCAGCTTGCTGCCAAAGACGGCTTCATCCGCCAGCTTGTCGGATGTGACGGAGCCCGTATCCAGGTGGTAGGACAGGACGGAGCCCTTGGACAGGTGGTAACCGCGTATCGACTCCGGCTTCAGATGAGTCCCGTCAATCTGCTCCGGCGCCAGCTTATCGCCCGTTACGCTCCGCACAGCCAGCTTCTCCCCGGTGACGGCTTCTGCGGCCAGCGCATCTTTGCCCACCGCGCCGGATTGAAGATGCTCCTGACCGACGGAAGCTTTCCCCAAACGGTCCGACGTCACGGCATGTGGCGCCAGCTTGAACGTATCCACGGACTCCTTAGCCAACTGCTTACCGGACACGGCTCCCTCCGCCAGATGCGAGCTGCCGACGGATTCAGGCGCCAGCTTACCGCCGGTCACCGCGCCGTCGCGAAGCTGCTCCGTGCCTACGCTGTCCCTTGATAGCTTGCCGTAGACGACGGCGCCATCCGCCAGATGCCCCGTGCCAACCGACTCCGGGGCCAGCTTGCCGCCGGATACGGCTCCGTCCCGAAGTTCTCCGGTCCCTACACTGTCTCGCGACAGCTTGCCGTAGGTGATCGTGGCATCCGCCACGTGCTCCGTGCCGACCGATCCAGGGGCCAGCTTGCCGCCGGTCACCGCCCGGTCCCGAAGTTCTCCGGTCCCTACACTGTCCCGTGTCAGCTTGCCGTAGGTGACCGCGCCGTCCACCAGATGCCCCGCGCCGACGGACTCTTGGGCCAGCTTGCCGCCGGTCACCGCCCCATCCCGAAGCTCCACGGTCCCCACACTGTCCCGCGACAGCTTGCCGCCGGTTACCGCGCCGTCCGCCAGATGCTCCGTATCGACGGATTCCACAGCCAGCTTGCCGCCGGTCACCGCTCCGTCCCGAATTTCTCGGGTCCCCACGCTATCCCGCGATAGCTTGCCGTAGGTGACCGCAGCATCCTCCAGATGCCCCGCGCCAACCGATCCGGGTGCCAGCTTCACGCCCGTCACCGAGGCATCCCGAAGCTGTTCCTCGCCGACACTGTCGCCGGCCAGCTTTCCATATACCACAGAACCGTCCGCCAGATGGTGGGACAGGATCTCGTCCTCGCGGATATGTTCGCCCAACACTGCCTCCGGAGCCAAATGCCCCGATGCCACACTGCTTTCCCGAAGAATGCGTCCCGTTACGGCCCCGTCTGCCAGATGCTCCGGACGAACCGCCCGCTCCGCCAATTGGCTGGAGCCGACCTGGCCGGCCCCGATCTTCAACGACGTCACCGCTCCGTCCCGGAGCTTCTCTTCGGTAACGGCACCTTCTGCCAGCTTCGCCGTATGCACCGAGCCATTGCCGAGGTGCCGGACCTCTACCGCCGCGGAAGCCAGCTTTTCCGGACCAATCGCTTCATCCCGGAAGTGTTCCGGCCCTACGGCGCCCGGCGCGAGATGCTTGCCCTTCACGGCACCTGCAGCCAGCTTTATGCCGTCGAAGACCTGATCAGCCAGCTTGTCGGCCGTGACAGACCCTGCGGCCAGCTTCGCCCCGGTGACCGCGCCGTCTCGCAGCTTCTCCGTGCCGACGGCGCCATTCAACAGCTGTCCCTCGCCTACGGTGTTCTCCGCCAGCTTCAGGAAGGTGACAGCCCCATCCGCCAGCTTGTCGTTCGTCACCGCTTGATCCTCCAGCGCTTCCGTCCTTACGCTGTCCCGGTCCAGCTTATCCCGGGTGACCGCGTAATCGGCAAGCTTATCGGCTGTAACGGACCGGTCCGCCAGATCATCCGTGAACACTACCGGCGCTTGGTTCGGAGCAGGCTTACGCTGGCCCAGGAGGAGCTCCGCCGGACGGGGGAGAACCGGTGCGAAGGCATTGGGCAGCTCTGGGAGAACCGCAGGCTTCTTCTTCGACATCGCTACAGCGCTTTGAGCCACCTCAGCCTTCTCTTCCGGAACGTCCTCTTCCATACTTGATTCCGTATCGAGATCCGCAGCTGCTTCCGGTTCCTCTTCTTCCGGCTCTATAGGATCCATGTCCTCCGGTTCGTCAACCGCCTCCGGCGTGTCATCGATCTCGGCCTCCCTGCGTAGAGCCGCCTCCGCTACGAACGGCTTCGATTTTTTCTCCACCCGCGGCGGATCATTCAGAAAACTCAGCTCCGATATGGTCGAATCGATCACAATGCCCTTGGTTTTCCGGCTGCTGCCGCCGGACGACTTTTTTCTGTTCCTCATAATGCTCTCCCTTCTGATGTGAGCCTACCGAATCCTTCATCCGTTTGGATTATCGTATGCGGGACATCCGCCCTCGGGACACTAGCGGACCAGAAATTGGCATTCGCCTAGATGCCGGAAGATCGCACCAGCTCCAACCAGCGCCCCGCCGCCGCTTCCCAAGTAAAATGCTCCTGCACCCGTGCCGCACCCGCCTGCCCCAGCGCCCGGCGGAGCGGCTCGTCGCCGAGCAGCGCCAGCAGATGTCCGGCTATGGTCTCCTCCAACCTCGACACGGGAGCCAAGAAGCCGGTTGTTCCGTGGACGACGATTTCCTTCAGTCCCCCCGCTTCCGCCGCCACTACCGGAACCCCCGTTGCCATCGCCTCTATGTTCACGAGGCCGAAGGCCTCCTTCCTCGGAGACGGCACCACGGCTACATCCGCCAGACGGAACCAATCCTGTATCCGGTCATGAGGCACATAAGGCACAAAAAGCACATTGGCCGGCAGCTTATTCCCCAGAAGATGGAGTCTCCTGACATAAGGCGTCAGCCGCTTCGAGCCGTAAAAAGCGCTGCCCACCACCACCAGTACCGCCTCCGGCTCCCGCTCCACCACTTGGGCGAATGCCCGCAGCAGATGGTGAACGCCTTTTAGCTCCACCAGCCGTCCCACGTAGAGCACGACTTTTTTGCCGGCGAGTCCGATTTCCTGCAGCTTGGCGGTACGCAGCCGCTCCCCTTCCTCGGTCCATCGGGGCTGGAATTGATCGGTTCTGACCCCCAGGTGGTTTACCACGATCTTGCTCCTGCAGGAGGGGACCCGCTTCGCCAGCTCTTCCTGCAGAAAATGACTGTTCGCCACAATCCGGTCGACCCTCCGAAAGACCGCTTCCAGCTCCCTCGAGGAGATCCGTCTCGGGTGAACGAAGGTCAAGGAGTGCAGCGACAGCCACACGGGCTTGCCCAGAAATGCCTTCTTCAGACTCTGGGCCAGCCTGGGCCTGTTCTCCACCTGGATGATCTGGTAGCCTCCGTTCTTGAGTTCCCGGATGACCGCCCCCAGATAGCCCTTCCTCCCGGACGGCCGAATGTAGCGGACTCCCTCCCTCCATTCGTAAGCGGGATATCCTTTGGCCTGAATCCCCAGCACCGTGCAGTCTGCCTGGCCGGCCAGACGGCCTGACAGCTCCGCCACCACATGCTCCACCGAGCTGCTGTGTGGCGACGGGACGGGGAACGAACCGGGGGTGACGAAGGCCGCTTTGACCCTTTCCATCTCCATATCCTCCTTAACCCGACTTGCTAAGCCTCGAGCCTATTTCGAATGCCGAAGGCTGCGATGTACTATCCTATTCATCCCGGCGGCATCCGTCCATACGAATTCCGCAGGGCGGACATAACCTGTAGGAGACGAACGGAAGGAGGAGCCGGCACCCATGCAGTCGGAACAACGATACATTGGAATATTGGTCAACCGGGACTTATTTGACCGGATTCCCCGTGGGCGAACGGGCTATGAGCGATTGGACTTTTATGAGCGGGCTGCAGCCGCATGGGGCATGACCCCCTGCTATATGCTCTTGAGCTCCCTGAAGCCGGGCCGAAGCAGAACGCAAGCCTATGTCAAAATCGGAGGACGCTACCGGCTGGTCACCGTCCCCACCCCGGCCATCATTCATAACCGGGCCATCTATGCCGGTCCCGGCGCCGCACGGCGCATCGAGGAGCTGGTCCGATCCGGACTCCGCATTTTCAACCGCCGCAACCGCTACGACAAGCTTCACATTCACCGGCTGCTCATGTTGGACGAGTCGATCCGTCCCCATCTTCCAGAGACCCTGCAAGCCACCCCAGACAACATCCGGCATATGAAAGCCAGCTTTCCTTCCCTGTTCCTGAAGCCGAACAGCGGCAGTATCGGACTAGGAATCATGCACATGCGGATGACGGAGGAGGGAGGCTGGATGCTCCGGTACCAATCGCGTCACCGCAGCAAGCCATCAGAGCTCCGGTTCGTCAAGGGGATTCCCGCACTGATCCGCCGAAGGATCGGGAAGCGCTCTTATCTGGTACAGCAGGAGCTGCCCCTGGCCAGGATCGGCGACAACCCTTTCGATATCCGGGTTTCGGTACAGCGGGGAGAGGATGGGGAGTGGCAGATTACCGGAATGGTCGGCAAGGTGGCTCGCCGGGGCTCATACGTGACCAATGTAGCCCAGGGGGGACGGGTCCGCACGCTGGAGGAGCTTCTGGCCGCCTATCCCGAGCTGAAGCCGGAGGAGATCCGTGACCGGATCGCAGACCTGTCGCTCCGCATCGCGAAGCACCTGAGCATGCATCTGCCGGATCTGGCGGATCTCGGGCTCGACATTGGAATCACCGATCACGGGTTCCCGGTATTTATTGAAGGTAAGGTCCGGGTGGAGAATAAAAAAACGGTATCGCCCGGGACGATACCGTTTGGTGCATTTAGAGGAGGAAAGCCACTATGAAGAGGAGGGCTGAAGCAATAAGCGCTGACGCCGTCCTTCGGGGAGACAGCTTCTTTTTGCGGATATACGACGGATCCCACCCGCTGAATTGCAGCTTGTTTCGGTACAGGACCAGAAACAGAAGTAGGTTGCTGAAGAAGAGGAGAATCGAGGTGTACTCTTGCGTTTCGCCCATGATCCGACGGATCAGGAAGCTCTCCAATCCATCCAAGATCCAGAGGAACAGGAAGAGAAGCACCATGACCCGCAAGATTTCCAAGATACTTCTCATCGCCCCGCCTCCTTATTCGCTGCCCTTCGCCTGGTTAAGATTTCGGCAAGGCCGATTCCATAAGCCAGGTAGACTAAGGTATAGACCACATGGATCCAGAAGGGATAATGATGCTTCCAATGGTAGTTCATATTGATTGCCACCAGGATGGCCGCCATGATCATCGTGGATGTTCTCCGCAGCCACCCCCTATGAATTTCGATAGCCGCAGATTCCGATTGACGGGATAAGAGATTTCTTAAGCTTGTAAACAGAAAAAGGTGCAGCATCATCACCAGTCCCGGATAGATGAACAAGCCGATTCCCGCAGCCGCTACCTGATCCGCTTCAGGAGGAACCAGTTTCCCCATCTCCAATTGATGGCTGCTCTTCTTGATTTCCGCAGGTAGAGACAGGATGCTTAGCCCTATGCAGGTGAGATAATAGGATTGGAGCCTAAGCCGCATCTTCCCGCCTCCGTTTCATCAGATGACGTTATTCTAACAGATTTACGGTTCTGGAAAAACCCTCCATAAACCAAAAAGCGGCCGTCACAGACATCCTCCTGTCCGTGACGGCCGCCCACTGGTCGGGGAAGCTACTTCGCTCTTCGGAATAAAGCCAGCAGGACCGCGACCACGCCCAGCGCCAAGGCGGCGATGGAAAGGTATAGCGGTGTCTTCGACTCCTCCTTAGAATCACCGGCGGCAGGTGCCGCGGCTGTCTGCCCATGGCTGTCTGTTCCACCCGCTGTCCCAGGCTTGACGGTCGTCACCGACGCGGGGGTCTTGGCATCCGCCGCTCCGGTCCACTCCACAGTGCTGCCGTCCTTGTAAGTCTGGATCGCCTTCCAGACAAGCTGGGTTGCCTTGTCCCCGACCTTACCCTGCATGTGGAAATCGCCGAATTCCGTGGAGGATAAGCCTTCTCCGGTTGCGGTCCACCTGACATTCGTGATCTTGCCCGAGGCATCCTTGGTCAGCTCATACTGCCAGCCCGGCTTCGGCTCGAACCGGGACACGGTAACGTCCGCCGGAATGATGACTTCCACCTTGGTGGTAGGCACCTCTTTTTCGGTCGGAACCCGCAAGGTGAACATCTCATAGGTCCCTTGGGTCGTTTCCTTGGGATACACCACCACGTGAGCGCTTGCCAGGCCCGCAAACCATACCATACTCAGGAACATCAAAGGAATAACCTTACGCAGCATCTTCATCTTCTACACTCTGCCTCTCTATTATCGATTAGAAAATTCTCATCTTCCTCTGGTACACGTGCTCGTCGGCTTGCCGGTCGGTCAGGCGGACCTGGATCTTCCAAGCTCCCGGGAGGGAGAGATACAGGCCCGAAGCCTTCCAGTGCGTCGTGTCAATCCGCTCAAGCGGCACCTCCATAGGTGCGATATCCGAGGGTGCTTCCGGCTTCAGCACCAGCCCGATTTTCCGGACATCCGCAAGCTCCTCCGGCAGCAAGACAGTAAACTCATTACTCCCGGGGGCATTGGGTGTAATCTGCAGCTTCCCCATGGGGAAGCTCCACTCCAGCGGCTTGTTCCGGGGGACCGGCGAGTAGAAGGTGAACACCGCGGCAACGGCCACGATCCCAAGCATCAGCGAGATGTCCCATCTGAGCTTGGAACGGAACTTGACGTAAGCTTGGTCCCGCAGGTGCTTCCGAAGCCACGCGGCAACCCCCACAACCCCCAGCGTCATCCCTACCTTAAGGAGCAGCATCCGCCCCCAGGCGGTGTATGGGACATGCTCCAGCTTCTGCAGGAGCTGACCGGACAGGAGAAGCCCCGTCCCCGCTACCAGCACAAGGCTGATGAGCGCATACCGGGAAATTTTCGGCAGATAGGAAAGGATCTCCTGACGATGCTCGCCCCAGAGGGCGGAGATCAACAGGACCCCGGCCGCCCAAACGGCCGCCCCTGCCAAGTGCAGCACATCCAGCGGAAGGGCGAGCACCGGGTATGTGGAGAGCGCGTAGGCATGTCCCGAGAAGGCCTTCACACCGAGCACGAGCAGCACCCAAACGGCTTGAACCGGTCCCGGGCCCCGTAGAAGGACATAGCCGAGAATCGAAAGCAGCCAGCTGCAAGCCCAGGACCGCCCTGCTACGGTTCCCGTGAGCACGCCTGCCATCGAGGCTAACGAGAGATCCTCCATCACGATGAGCAGCTGCGACAGGAGGAAGATCGTCGTGAACAGCAGATTGAACGCAAGGAGTAAAGACAACCGGCTCCTATAGATGGTGGCCGCCGATCCGGTCTTAAGCGGCAGGACCCAGCCCCAGAAGACCCACCCGGTCAGCACCAGGAAAAAGGAGTAGTACAAGATCCGGAACAACAGATAGATATAGTTCGTTCCTTCCTCCTGCTGGCTTATCGCCGGGCCTGCGCTGGGCTGTTCTCCATTCGCAAGTCCCAAGCCCCACACGTAGGAATCCGAAATCGGATGCCCGTCGGATGAAATCACATGATAGGTGACCGTATAACTCCCGTGCTCTAAGCCGGCAGGAAGCTTCAGGATCAGTTCGCGTTGATCCGCGGACATCTCCGTTTCGGACTCCGGAATCGGCTTACCTTGATGATCGAAGAGCCGTATGCGGAACTGCTCCTTTTCCAACCGTTCGTTGAAGGTAAGCCGAATCTCTGTGGGCCCTTCCGTTAAAGAGCTGTTCGGTGCCGGGACGGCTCGGGTCAGCTCTGCATGGGCACTTGCATGGATGCCGCCCGGCAGCAACCCGGAGACGATGATGAGCATACAGAGCAAAGGTCTTAGTAGGATCATGATGACGTCGTATCTTCTGCCCATGGATTAACTCCCGTTCATTTAGGATCACTGCCGCTTTAATCGATTATTTATTAGTAATTACTATACTTGAATGACGTCATTTTCAAATGACTCGAAAGGGCCATTAGTGACAATTATCACAGAAAGTTCACACTCTGTTCATCTCTTACACTATTTCCCAAAGGGGGTTTTTCAACGCAAAAAACGGCAGCCCCGGACATCAAGTCCAAGACTGCCGCTTCAAAAATGGTTAGGGAATGACAAACTGCACATGGGTACCGTTCGGATATTTTTCCAACGCATTGCTTACCCAGCTGCCGGCTCCGCGGTTATCCGAGGGCGTGATATATTCGATATCCGCCCCCGCCCCGCCTTCCGCACACATGGCCATGGGCCACTCATCCCGGTCATACCCTTTCTTCGTGGGAATGTCCCGTAAGGACAGCTTCCGATGCTCATCGGCGTGTTCGCGGTCAATCGTGCATATGGCGGATTCTCCCGATTGGATCGCCTCCTTGATGTGCGCGGCTGTCTCCGGATACTTGGCGGTAGGGAACTCTAGCTTAACGATGTCGGCTGCTGTAGGAGCTGCCGGATCTTTTTGCATCGAATAATAATACCAGGAGGCTCCAATCAACACGAGGAGCACGACGATACTGAGAATGAGGCGATTGTTTCGTTTCAAAGGGAATCGGCTCCTTCAATAGTTTGGAGACGTAATCTCCTGCTGTTAACTATAGCATATCTCCATGATATTGGTCTGCCGCATCATGCAGCGATTGCCTAAGTTATGTACGCCCTAGAGTGTGTATAAAATTTCTATTTTTGATCCACAATGGTAAAAACTTAACTCCCAGAAGAGGTGCGCTTCCTTCATGCAGCCCGATTACGATTTGGCCAAAGGGTGGTGGTATGCAGCCCTGCTCGCTTCCATATTGATCCCTATCGTTATTTTTATGCCGAAAAGGCTTAAGTTACATGAAATCTATGCAACCATTGCAGTTATTGGATATGTGGTCTGGTTTGTCGATATCAATCTGGCTATCCCCTTCGACATCTTTGACATCGGGTCCCAAGGTAAACAAGGCTTGCCCGAGCTTTTGCTTTATGGTGTGATCCCGCCGTGTTTGTCTGTCATCTACTTAAATTTTTATAAGCCGGACCACAAATGGAAGCTTGCTATTCCTTTTTTCATCGGATCATTCCTTTTGGAATGGCTGACCGTCCAAGTCGGGTTGATGACGCTCAAAACCTATAACACGCTATATTCCTTGCCCGTTCACTTTTTGGCATATGCGTATCTCTTGCCTTGGCATCTTAGATTCATTCGGAGAGGGCGTTGACTGCCGCTAAGCTGTTATGGGTTTACCTGTTAGGAGTTCCAGTCACCCTTCGCAGCTCATCTGCTGCAAAGTGAGCAGCCGCTTGAACATCCGGATCCGCCGATGCCCGGTATAACGAGCCCAAGGTATCGATCACTTTCTGGGCGGCGGTCGGATCGATGGCCGGTTGCTCCGCCTCGGATTCCACCTCCGCTGCGGGCATCGCTTGGCCGAGGCTCCAAAATCCCTCGTCTCCGAAGGATTCATTCAGATCCACCGGGATGCCGTTCATAGTAAGACCCAGCCCATTCGGGCCGTTATTGTACTGATGAATGTGAATCGGATTTGACCTACAGCCTCTGCTCCAAGCATAGGTCTGCCAATAACGGGAGCAGACCCCGGCCGCCCTCGCTGCCTCTATGACAGCGTAAGAGCCGTAGACCCCTGTGTAATACTCTGGTGTCGCCTCGCTGGCTCCTCGAATATAATCCAGCACCGTAGGCATTTGGGCCGCTGTCGCGTCGAAGTCCACCGCGAAGTAGATGCAGCTTCCCTTCGGCTGGCCGACGGCCTCCGCCACTTCCGCCGCTTTCCGACCATCTGTCACCCCTGCCGCATATCCGCCCAGCGCCCGGTCTGCCGTCGTTTCCCAGACGGACCCGATCTTCAAGCCGGCTGCGGTAATCACTTCGGCTTCATCCCGGGTCAGTCTCTTCCACCCCGAAGGCACCAGATAGCGGCAGACGAACTCCATGCCGTCTGCCGCGAATGAGCGCGCCACTTCCGCCGTCAGCGGTGCTGCGCAATCAAAGCCTTTTGTCATCATTCGTTTCCTCCTTTGCTTTAAGTCGGCTCTGAGCTCTAGAGAGCTTGCTCTCAATCTCGCTTTTAACCCAGGATAATAGCGCGTTCAACAACCAATCCGGAATCCATTGCCCCCACCCGGCTCGGATCGCGTTCGCCGTCGCCGATTGGATGGTATGGTACAGCAGCCCGGCAACCAGCAGACCGAAGAAAACGGATGGGATTCGGAATACCATATCCAGAAAATGACCACCTGCCGGCAGCAGCAGCATGAAGAAGGTTCGGAATATCCCATCTATGCCGTACTTGCTTGCATATGACCTGTCTTTTTTGGAAGCCCGGCTCCCAGCAATCCAGTCCATTCCCAGAAAGAAGATTAAGGCTAGGATGGAATAGATCACCACCTCTCCGGATCCGTAGAAAAAATCAAAGACCGGCATGCATACCGCGCCGGCCATAGACCAAAGTGCTTTATGTTTGTCCATATCATTGCTCCCCCTTCCCCCGTAAAAAATACGGTGAGCCGGCAGCCCACCGTATCATAACAGATCTTCACTTATACCAATCCCATCTTTATTACGGCATCCACCTCTTCCATCGTGCTGGCCGCATCGACATAAGCTTCGGCGTAAAGAAGCTTAAACGCCTTATCCGACTCGTGCTTCGCAGCGTCCTTCACTACATCGGTGTACTGTTCTCGGGTCATGGTCACGAACCCGGAACGGGAGGGCCACGTGACGGGCTCGCCATCCTCCGGGTTCAATGCGAGAAGGGCTGTTTTCTTGGCGAACCGCTCTTGCGCGGAACGGTCATAGTTGAAGTCGATCGGATCACCAAGAGCGGTTGAGGTGAAGGTGCTGTTAAGCTCGCGTTCGAACAAAGTCTGCAGTTCCGCTTTTTTCTCAAGTTTATACGAGTCGAGATCAAAGCGGTTCAACTCTCTCCAGGCCGCTAGCAGTTCTTCTTCCGCAGGTTGTGGAACAGGCTGACCATCGCTGTCCAGGACGTTCCATACGGCAATATAAGGCCCGTTACCATCGCTATCGTCTCTCACTTCGAAGTCCACCATTGGTTGAAGCCCTTCGAACAGATACATAACCGCTTGTGCAATGTTCATAGATGATCCTCCTCCTTTAGCTGATTCGCGTAATGTTCTGATAGACCGATGCACCCAGTTCAGAACCTCTTACCGTGACCGCATTTGAAGCGTAAATGTAAATTTCCGCATAATCACCGGCGGCCATTGTCAGGATATTCGTCAGCTGGAACTGATAATGGGTGCCGCTGCTTGACAGAACGGTGAGCAGCAGGTTCTTCTCCAGGACGCCGTTCTTGTAAATATAGGCATATAGCAGAGTTCCAGTCGTGTTATTGACAACCCTCAAGCCTACGTCGAATAGGTACGTACCCGCCTTTGCCGCCGTAAACCGGGACGAAGCCGTTGCGTACTCATTTAGGTAGTCCCATTGTTTGGCACCGAATAGAACCTTTGTGCCTGTGGTTGCGGCTACTGACTGGTCAGCATTTGCGTTAACATAGACGCCCGTTTTTGCGAGACGTGTGTTGTCCCCCCAGGGGTCGATCACAGCCCCATTCCCAGAACCTATATTCCCAGTCGGCTGTATGCCATCCCTCGTCACGACCGCACCATTTTCTGCATAGAGGGCGTTCGTATTCCCGGTCCCCGAACATGCCGAAATCCGCACTTGGGATACGTGGCCAACATACACGGCGTGCCCCTTGTTGGATATTTGGCATGACAGCAGAAATACTCTACTCCATCCGATATCGATACCAGAGCTATTATACGCGCTTGAGGATATAACGGACGTGATATACGCCCCGGCGCAGCGGTTTATAGTTAACGCTGGCAACGTCGTAGACGTCAGCGTTATAGCCGCAAGCGTCACAGCGCACGTGATGGATATAAGGGCTATGCTGCTAATACTCACCGTTGAAGCTCCCAACAAGCTGCCGATATACAGTGAACCCTTGCCGGAGAACCCTCCGGCAGTGACGTCCTCAGCATACGTTCCAGGCTGGATAACGATGTAGATATTATGATCAAGAACCTTCGGCAGCGAGTTTACAGCCGCCTGTATAGTCCTGAAAGCATAAGCAGTAGACAGGCCGTCATTTGCGTCATTCCCGCTTGCGGCATCCACGTAATAGTTGACCGACTTTGTGGACTTCGTGATAGCCACCGGTAGCAAACCGCTCAATTTGTTCAGTGCAACGTCCGTAGCCGTGCTGGTGCGGGCTGCTTCCAGTTCCAGATCATCAAGGGCTTCTTTCATGTTTCCGCTATACGCTGCTGAAATGGTCATCGGGGCGGTTCCCAGCTTGTAAGTATCCAACGCCTGATAGGTGACCTCGTATGCTGCGGAAGGGTTATAGTTATGCGGTTCGTTCTGGAGGAATCCAACGCCGTATCCGTCATTAGATACCATGTTGCTTACGAAGTACCACGTTTTGTCTTTTACTTTGTTTCGGTATGCGTCTATAAATTTAGCTAGGCGGTACTTTAGAGGGGTATTCCAACCGACGGAATTAATCCTGTACACATGGCCTCCGACCTGTACTGGGTTCGCCTTCTCCCTAACGACGATGCCGGTACCCATTTCAACCTGGTTTGGGCCTTCTTGAAGAGTTATGCCGCCCTCCCGGCGTACCGGCTCATTTATCGGTACAGACATTTGGTAGATCAGGTTGTAAGGGGTGAATCCCGGCGCCCTTAGTGTAGACGCTATCGATAAGCCAGCGGTTATAGTTCCGCCAATAGCTTTCCATTCTTGGCCACTTGGGGAACCGACGTACTTCCAGCCGTTAAAGTAAGCTTTGATATAATCCACTGTTACGGACCCTGAGTTCCAGGCTTCTCCCCAACCGGTGTCCGCATCCGAAACGGTGATGTGAAGTGTCCCGTTGGTGTAAATTGCTGAACCATCGGATACTCCATCATTCTTGGTCAGGATCTTCCCATCATACTTCACGGCAATCTGGACGAAGCTGTCAGGAAACGTGGACCCTGCAAAATTGGCGATCATGACGTTTTTGTATCCCACTGCGTCTGTACCGAACGTCCAGGATAGGGTGCCGTCCAACGTCACTTCTCTAAACCATTTCAGCTTCCGCAGTTCCTTTCCATCATGAAAAAGCTGATCCGCTATACTACCATCTACGTTTGAATGAAGCTTCAGATCAGGCAAGTAGAGATTATGATCTTCACGCGGTTCAAAAGTTGCGGCAGCGTTTCCCATGGCAAGCATGGGACGATCCAGCGTATATGTGCCAGCTCTAGTCGGACCAAAGTACACTCGCAACTTGTTGGTGGTGGCAGTAAAGGTCCAGCTCCCATATATAGTCCCGAGTGAACCGTCGTCATTCATGGAAAAAATCTTGACTACAGAACCTGCTTGTAAGGGGTTCGCAACACTGAAGCTATAGACTTGACCGGGCACTACGTCTAAATCGACCCAGTTGTCTTGCCCTGCTGCTGTAGCCGATAAGGTTAGTTTGTACGGACCCAGTATGACCGCATTCGCATGTATACTGTCCCACTCTGTAACTGGCGGCAGCAGGTTTTTCCCGAAGCGCGTCACATACACTCGGTCTACAGGTTTTACGTCCTCTACGTAAGGATATTTTGCTGCTACCTGGTCCGCGGTCAGGGAGTCAATGACAGCAGCCTCGGCTGCTGTCATCTCGTAGACCCGAATCTCATCCATATACGCGGTACAGGTTCCAACGCCGCCAACCCCAGCAAGCAAGGTAAATCCTGCGGGTGTGGTAATACTACCGCCATTTACGGGAATCTTTGTGTAGATGAACTGCCATTGACCGATTATTGTGCTGTCTGCCGCCGCCTGGTAGCGGGATGTATTTATGTCGCCCTTGTCATAGATAACTAGTCTTGGGGTAACTCCACTAATATAAGCCGCTATGAATACCCACATACCAACTAGGTACTGCTTACCCGCCAGAGGGGCGTTTACTTGCTGGTGGATATACCCGGTATTGCTCGCTAAATCTACCTTGAACGATGAATCCCCGCTACGCTTTTGGGTAGTGGATACCGTTACGGTGTTTGCAACGGACCAGCCAGTCAAGCTTTCCCCGCTGCCGGTTCGTCCTAACCAGTTCACCAGCGTCCGCCCCGTAATCCCCTGCACCTTAAGCCGGGATTGTCGGGCCGCATGGATGACCTGAAGGCCCGGCTGGATCGTGACCCCCGTGTCGGCTTTGGGAATGATCTGGCTCCCCAATTTTTCGTCTATCACATCCAGCGGATCATTCAGCATTTGAGTCAGATTAAAAGCATCGTTGCCGTCGGTTGCCGGATCCTTCTTATATAACCCCAGGTTGGGTGTATAGCTTGGCATGTCCGATCTTCTCCCTCCTTGATCTTATACCGGCACGAACGGGGCGAAATCCGTCAGCTTGTGCCGCTCCATCTCTCGAATCGTCATGGATCCATCAACCTGATGGATCAGCAGGTATTTATAGGCGTACTCCACCGTCAGGTGGGCAGGCTTAATGGCTTCAATGGCTGCCTTGAGATCGTCGATATTCGGCGGTGCTCCGAGCGTATCGACAAATCGGATCGTAAACCGGTATTGATCCGGCTGCTCCGTAACTTCAATCTGTCCGCGGTCGTAGGCGGACGCCACATTGGCGAGCAGCGATACCGTGACCGTGCCGCTGCCGCGAAGCTTGGACTTGATAACCGACCTCCGGTCGGCGTCGGATTTGGCGGGATCCGTCGGGATCCCCAATTCCGCTTCCCATTGGTCCAGGGAGTAGGTCGCAGAATCCACGAAAAACTGGTCCAGCACACTGTCCATCGACTCGGTAAGAAGCCGGAACTCCTCCTCTTCCGATCCTGTAAGGGCCCTCATGTCCAGATAATCCCGGTAATACGGGGGCAAATATCGCATGAGCTCCGTCAAGTCACCGTCACCGTCCCCAGCACCGCAACCGCGCCGTCCGGAATGGTCAGGTTCGCCGAGCCGCCGTTCAAGAGGAACCCGGTATAATCTTGGACACCCGGGGCTTCCAGCACCACATTCGCCAACCGTACATAGCGGACGATCGGGTCCTTGAAGGCCAGGCTCTTCAGATAAGCCCCCGCCTCCTGCTCTATTCCAGCCTTGGCCTGAGCCTGCGTCCCACCGGACAGCGTCACATCCACGGTCATGTGAACGGGAATCTCCTCCGCCGCCACAACCGTAACCACCGCTCCTATGGGACGCTGGGACTCGATATAGGCAGCCGCATCGGCGACCACCTGTGCGGATGGCGCCCGCTGATCCGGACCCAGCAGCACCACCTTGACCGTAAGCGGTCCGTTCCATAACGAGAACACCTTGGCGTCTCCGACACCCGGCACCTCCAGGGCCCACTGTTTGTACTGAGCCGCATTCCCGCTGGTTGCCGGCCGGGTCACCTTCTCGCGGTAACGGACGTACAAGGCGCTGTCACTTTCCGTGTCGGTACCGGGCACAAGAACCGGACCCAATACAGCCGCCGTTAACCCTTCGATGTGGTTCACCGGCTGCAGCGTCCCCCCTGGAGCATTCCCTACGGCACCGGGGGATTCGCACTCCAACGTGGCGGAAGTCCCCGACGTCTTGGCCGCATAATAGAGCCCCTCCTTATAGAACCGTTCCCCGACGGCCACTGGCACGTTAAAAGAACCGCCTCGAATCGCTTTGGTTGCCTGACGGCGGACCAATCCCTGCTCTGCGGCCTTCCGGTCCAAAAATTCCCCGCTGGATGTGCCGGCGAAGCCGAGCCGCAGGGTTCGATCGAGCTCGATATATGCCCCCGCTAGCTCAGCCGCCGCCGGGGCTAGGGCATCGAAGATCACACTGCCTTCCCGCTTGTCCAGGTCGTCGGGGATCCGGTTCAGCATCCGCCCCAGAATGGTTTCATACGTATGGGATTCATACAAGGCCTCCCAGCTCCTCTCTTAACTGAATCATTCCGAATACCGAATGAACGGTAAATTCGATATGAGCCGTATCATCGGCATAATCCATCTTCATCTCCCCCACCGACCGGATCCGGTCATCCTGCAGCAGCGCTTCCTGAATGCGTCTCTTCCATTCCGAAGCCAGAAAGCGGCGGTCAACTCCGACCGTTTGCAGTTCCACTCCGTAGTCGGGAGAATAAATGACGTACTGGTACCGTTCGGTGCCCAATATCTTCATTACCGCCTGACGGACGGCCTCCAGGCCATCCGTCCTTCCCTCAATCCTTCCGTTCTCCGGATTCAGGGCATACGTCCGGCTGGGCTGCGTCACCCTCATGATCGGCCTGCTGCCGATCGAGCCTCCTTGTGGAATCACGGGGACACCACCCGATCCAGGACGATATATCGCTGTCCGCCCGGCAGCCGAAGGAGGATGACCGAATCCCCGGGCTCCAGCGGCCTGCGATTCAAGGCGGGCTGCGCCAGACTCTCCGGCACGATCAGTACGGCGGATGGCAGGTTTATGCGTTGATCCAGGTTCACTTCCAGCGGCTCGGTCTGGGTCACCGTTCCGAATAGAACGGACACCGGATCCGTCGACTCAACGGCACCGAGGCCGATTCTTGCAATGGTTTCCCTTAAGCTCATTCGACCACCTTCACTTCCAATGTCATGGTATGCTCCTGTCCATCGAACCGGTGCGTACACTCATCCACCAAGTAGTACTGTTGAATGCCGTACTCTTCAATGGAGATGTAGACGTAGCATCCGGCCCTCACTTGAATGTCCCCTAATGCGGGAATCCGCAGCTGCTTGGTTTTCCGGTTCTTCAGGAAGAGCAGGTTATTCAGCCGTTCCGCGATTTGCGCCTGCGGAAGACCTTCGTCCACCTTCTCAAAATATTGAAGTCTTCCCCATGCGGCCATCTTCCCGGAATCCTGGGCGATGTAGACTTCCCGCCTGTTCGTTTCCTTGTTATCCCGGACCAGCTTGATCCGATTGTACGTATCCTGATCGATGGACTCCTCGTACTCGTATCCCGTCATAAGACTTCCATCCCCAATCATGACCTGTGCGATCATGTTCTGGGATTCCCTCAAGCATAACGACCCGAAGTCATCATACAGCACGTAGAGCTTGCCGGTAGCGACAAGCGTCTTATCCAACGCCGTACAGATCATGTCAAAAAGCTTCTTCCCATCCTCCATTTGCGAGGGAATCCGATAATCCGTCTCGGCGATCGAACCGAGCTTCAATCCGGAATCCTGGGCGATGCGGCGGATGATGTCGCTGGCGGTCTCATTCTGGAAGTAATACGAGTCGTTGGTCATCAGATAGCGGAGCTGGTCGTAGGCCACGACCCGGACACTCTCCGACATATCGCTGCTCACCGTAAACACGTATCCGTAAAACACGTTGACCCCATCCTTGCTGACCCTTACGATATCCCCCATCTGAACGACAAAGGAGGCGCTCTGATAGAGGCCTCCCTTTACATACGTAAAATCCAGCTTGCCCGCTTTCCCGATCCGCCCGGTGACCCAAGAAGCCGACTCGACCAGATCAGAGATATCCCACACATTCCCGTTCTTGTTATCGATCATCACCTTGAGCATCAAGACTTCCCTCCCGGAATCTTGATTTCCAGCCCGATAGGCAGCGACCTGACCTGGGCGTCGTCGATGCCGTTCAGCTCTTGAAGCTCCCGGCACCGGGAGCCGTCGCCGAGGAATCTTTTGGCTACCGCCCATAGGTTGTCCCCGCTGACCAGCTTATACGCTCCGGGAGTCTGCCGCTCATCTGCCCGGACCGGCTCGCTAACCTTGACCTCCATCCCCTGGGGAGTGGAATCGACGACGGTGACTTTCTTGGCGCTGTAGAAGACGTACTTCTTCAGCGAGAGCCGGTACTCGATCTCACCCGGGGCCCCCGGCTTCTCCTCCCAATCGAAGGATTCGATGCTGACCGGCATATTCAGCGCATACGTCGAGCTGACGGCATGGAACCGGATGGGCCGCTTCGAGTCTTTCCATTTCTCAATATAGCCCACGTATTCGCCGGGGGATAGCCAGCTCTCTTCCTTCACGATGACGTAAGGCCCATACGAAGCGGGGAAGAAGCCGGATAGGCTCACCTCCATGAGCTTCGGATCCTGAATGATGTTGATGGAGCCGAGTCCGGACACGGTGTGAGTTTTGCCCTCGCCTTGCGAACGGATAGAGAAGGATTCGGGATTCACCGGAAGCACGAAGGACTCTTCGTAGTTGTTGAAGCTCAGCAGAATGGCAAATTCGACCATCAGCCATACACCCCCTGTGCGGAAGAGACGAATTCCTCCTCCAGATGCTGGGTAATCCGCGAGATCACACTGTCCATATCGGCACCGTGGTTAATGTCACCTGTCTGCACTTGGACCGTCGGAGTTAACGTGACAAAATTCTGTACGGCGTTGATTTCCGCAAGCTCCCGCATCATCTTCAAGTCCTCGCTGGAGATATCCACTTTGTCCTCGATCTTCCCGATGGCATTCACGCGGTTAATATCGGCGCTCTTGTTCCACTGCCCGAAATCAAAGGCACCCGAAGTTTTGGGGAGCCCGTTGAAGACCTTGCCCGTCATTTCCTTGCCGCTTTGGAAGGCATCGGCGAGATCCGTATGCTCCATGCGGTATTTGGATAAGTCCACTACATCGCGGGTGGCTTTCGGCTTGAGCGAATCGCCCCAATGGCTGTCCATCCGGGCTTCAATTTCGGGAAGATCAACGCCGATCTTGTTCAATTGCCGGATTAAAAAGTTGACGCCGCTCAGCAGGCCGTTCACCATGCTGGACATGTAGCCTACGATGTTGGATAGGAGATCGTAGAACAGCTTTTCGATGGCGTAAACCGGATCGTTAAAGACGTTGATGAAGAATTCTGCAAACGCCAGCAGAATATTCCATATATAGGCGATGCCATTATGGATTCCCGCGAACAAGGCGAAAAATACTCCTGCTACAAACCCAAGAATCTCTCCGGTGGACACCCCGAAAAGATTGAATACCGAAAGGAGCAGAACAAGAGCACCCACAAGCGCAATCACCGGAAAAGCTGCGATCATCCAGTTTACCAGCCATACCGCCGCAAGGATGCTGACCGCGATACCCACGACGACCAAGATATTCTGAATCAAACCCAGATGATCCATGATGAAGCCAACCGCAGCAGCAGTCACTCGAGCCAATAAGGTCATCCCGGCTTGAATGCTGTCAAAGAAGAATTGGAACTTCCCCCCTTGGAAGGCTTGGTTCAAGGTATCCATGACCGGGGTCAGTGCCTGAGTCGCCCTTTCGCCGGTGTCCGCCATGGCAGACTTCAGATGATTGCGCAGCGTCTCCGCCTTCTTAATGGGGCTGTCCATCATGCGCTGGAAGGCCTTCTCCCCCATATTCGACTGCTCCAGCACCTTGTTGAAGGCCGCGATGAACTGCGGGATATTGCCAGCTTTACCGAACTCCTCCAGCTTGGATTTTTTCATGATTCCCGCATTAATATTATATTTCTTCGCCAGGGACGCCGTATCCCCACCCATCGCTTCCTTGATGGAGGTTACCGCTTCACCGGGCCCTTTCCCGGAAGGATCGAATACAGCCAGCTTCTGCGCGATGCCGTTCAGCTTCGTCAGCTGGTCTGCGTTTTGCGTGATCGGTAGCAGGGACAAGGTGCCCTCCAGGGACGACTTCACATCCTGCCCCGCGCTTAAGGCATCCTTCTTAAATTTATCGAACATCGCAGATCCAACCGCTTCGTTCCCTGTTCGGGCGATGAACGTATCCTTGATTTGCCGCTCTTGGGCATATCCCCCGATAGATGCGGACACGGCCTTCTTCGCGAGATCCGAGCCGCTTACCGGAGATTCGAAGCTCTTGAATGCCCCGAGGAGTCCTCCCCCTTTTGCTTTCCCTTGTCCTACTGAAGCCGTCTGCTGTTGGATCTGTGCAAGCTGCTTCGAGGCTTGGGAGATATTGAGATTCACCGTAAACTTCGTATTCAGCGTCAGCTTTAACTGGTGGGCAGCTTGCAGCATTTTTTGAAGCATGGAGGTGCCGCCCGAATTCGAGGATGCACTATTGATTTTCGAGGCATTGCGAGCCACTTGCTGTTGGGCGGCCGCGACGGCATGGAGCCTTTGGGTGTACTGCTGAACAGCTTGAGCTGCGGATTGGGTTTGCTGCCGCATCCGGCTCATTTGCTGTACCAAATGCGAGAGATCTACTTTTACCGACAACTTGCTCTGAAGCGTCTGCTTGAACTGCGACGTCGTCTGCATGACCGACCGCATGGACTGCTGAGCCTTCAGCATCGTAGACGAGAACTGATCGTATAGCCTTAAACTGGCGGCCACCGTAGCCATCGTTTCTTCACCGCCTTCTTATCCTTTCTGTCTTTGGGCTTGTTCCTTCTTCACCCTTACGTCGATCATGGCGTATATGGCCGCCTTCTCACGGCGGCCCATACGCTCCAGATCATGGGGGAGAATATTCAATTCATGGAGGGCATAGTAGGCATAATTCGCGCCCGGATCGCCCTCCTCCATCAGTTTTTTACTTCGTCCATCAGCTCATTCATCGACTTGTCGAAGCCGTTCAGCTCCTGGATCTTCTGAATGAGAGCCGTACATTCGCCGGGACGGAGCATTTTTTTGAGCAGCGCTTCCGCACCGATGACTCCATACGAGCTCTGCAGGGCAGCATCCTTCAGATTCGGGTAGACCACGCAGGCGGATGCGATCCGGTAGATGTACTCGTCCTGATTGGTCTCATTCATGTATTGGCCGCCCTTGACCCGCACCCGCTTGGTGGAGGCCTTCCGGAGCTCCTCATTCTCTTCCTCCGTCAGACTGCGCAGCTCCCAGGGGATGGGCTTGCCTTCCTTATCCCGGAATCGGTCCGATACCACGAACTCCTCCGTCGCTTGTACCGGCACAGCCTCCATGAAAAAGGCGCTTAAATCCTTCGCAACAACACTCATTGTTCCATCTCCTCCCAGATTCAGCCGAGAACCGGCCCACCGAATTGATCCAGAATATCCACACCGTCAAAAGTGAACGGAACGTCCTCTTCCATGACTTCCATCTCCGTGTCCAAGGCCGCCATCACCACGTTATCCAGGTTCACGTTCCTCACGACAACCGTTTGTTTCCCGATGGAGCTGGTCGGATCTTCGTTGACAATCGCAATATCGAAGTAGATGTCCTTGCCGGTCTTGATGTAATCCAGCATGATCTGGCGGAAGCGGGAGGTCACATAGTAGATGCTCATCTCCCCTTTGCCGGTCCAGCCGTTGGCCTTATGCTGCGTAGCGCGCTTGCCGAGGGTATTGATCTCCTTCTTCTTCTTCTCCGCTGTGGCCTTCAGCTTCTTCACATAGAACATTTCCTCTTGATTCCCGCCAATCGTAGCATAAGCACGGCCTTCCTTGCCGCTGATCGTGTCCCTTGCCTGAAGATATCCCATACTCATTCCAGCGTCATCCTTCCCTTATTGGACTTTAATGTTCATGTAGATTTTCTCGATGGAGTCGACGGGCTGCGCATAAGCTTCTGCGAATACGGCATCCGAATCCACCCCTTGGCTTACGGTAACGTCCTTCTGGGCATCGAAGTTCTGAATGGCTCCCCGATTCTGCAGCCCTTCCATATAGGTGATACATTCCTTCCGGAAGAGATTCCGGCCGTCTTCGTTGTTATCCACCTTGCCGATGAAATAGCGCTCGTAGGTTCTCTTCAAATCCTTCGAGATTCCGTCCAATACCCGAAGCGTCCGGTTTTTGGCAAAAGTCTTCCCCTTCGCCGGGGTGAAGCTCTTCAACGAGTTGATATCCTGCTCGACAACGGCACGTCCGTCGTTCAAGGTAAAGAGCAGCTCCCCGTTGCGCAGCGCATTGATGATCTGGCTGTTGGTGTAGCGGGGATTGACGTCAATGGCATCCTCATACGCGGTGTAGGTCAAGGACTCATCCACAGCAGCTGCGGCCGTAGCCCCGGTTACCCATGCCACCGCTTGTGCCGCCCCGAGCGTTGTACCGTCGGAGAGAAGGACCCCGTTCTTCACGCTGATGATCCCTTCGTAATCTGCCGCAGGATAATTTTCCAGGACGGCTTGGATCTTGCGGCCTTCTTCCTCTCGCAGTCGGCGTACGAAGGCGGTGAACACCGATTTCAACGTATTATCCGTCGTGCATAGACCCACGGTATCGAATTCAAACAGCTCCAAGGCCGACAAAAAGTCGGTGTAGTCCGAGTTGGTCACGGTGCCGTCCGCCCCGCCGGTCAGGGGGGCCCCTGCCGTCGCGGTCAATGCGCCCGTGCCGCTGAAGTCCACCCAGCCGTTGGGGATCAGGCCTTCGATGGCGGATACGGTTTGTACCTCCACTTGATTGTTTCCGACGAGAGTCTTCACATCAAACTTCGCTGAATCATCCACATTGACTTGGACGACCACCTTCAGATCGTTACCCCGAACACCTCCATGTTTGGCTGTGGCCGTGAGCGTCCCGACCGTAGCCTTTGCTTTGGTGCCGGTATTAAGCCGGTACACCAAAAGCGTATGGGCCCGCTTCAAGGCCTCCTTCACCAACAGAAGCTGCGGTGCCGTCAAATCGTACCCCAGAACGGTTTTGAAATCATCCGCTGCCGTTAGAGAGATGATCTTCTTGGACGTCCCCCAGCTGAGCGAGAGCGGCAGCGCCGCTACCCCGCGTTCCCCGGCACTTCCGAGGATCGCCGAATCATTGATGGTGTTGATATACACTCCGGGACGTGCCTTATTCTGACTCATAAAAGTTCCGCCTGCCATTTAGTCAACCACCTTTTCTTGGAATTCATCGATCATTCGATGGACTTGTCCGATCGTATAGCTCATTGTGTCGGACAGTAGAGCACGAAGGATGTCCTTCTGCAAGGAACCGAATTGAGCGGATTCAAGCAGCTGCTCCTTCGTAAATGCGGGTGCTTCTTGTTCAAGTGCCATGTTGTACCTCCTGATTAAGGGATTGCATCTTCATGCCCGGCGGCTTCTCCGCCAAAAAAGGAATCTGGTACGTGATGAAAAAGTGCAGCACCCCATCCATTACCTCATGTCTTAGTCCGCTGCCTCGGTACATGCGCCCTTCCCATTCCGTCACTTCCAGGGCTCCGTACAGCTGGTCCGCCACCCCGTTGCATTGCGTGCGGGGAACCAAGCTGTCCAGCGCAGGGAAGAATTGAATTTCAAACAGGGCCGTACGCTTGTAACGGTTTCCGAGCTCTTTCGCTTGACTGCCCGACTGCTCGAGAACGAACCAGCAGGGCCTGGTGAAGCTCGGCTCCACCTGCTCCACATAGACCGGCATATCGGGATACACCTCGGCCAGACGTTTCATTATCGCGCGCTTAATGACTTCCAACGCTACCACCTCAACCCTTGCTTTAAGAAATGCTCGAATTTCTTATCCATGATGCCTGGGAGCTCCCGATTCAGCTCCTCCATCGAGATCTTCAGGATCTGCTGCCGTTGATCCTCTCCATCCTCGGATGAATCTTCATTCTTCACCATGGAATGACGGATCTCCACCTGAATTCCTTCTGAAGTCCGGACCAAGCGGCCGAGCTTCCAACCATCGCGGAGATTGCCGGAGTCTGCCGGGGTTCTTGCTTTGATCTTCGCCAACAGCCGCGCCGCCAGCTCCTTGATACACCCCTCTGCGAATGAGGGGTATGCCCGAACAACCTGCCCCATACGCTTCTCCAGCCCCCGCCACTCCTCGAGATCAAAACGACCGAAAGAGCTCACGTCCTTCCCTCCTTGCCCAGCATGGGATTGTCTTCGTTCCTGTCATTCATATGGATCCACCTCCTTGCCTAATCTTCTATCTGACTCCGGTTCCGGCCGGTACCGGCCCAGTTTAACGCCATCTGGCAGGGCAACAAAAAAAGCCCGTCTGCACCATTTGGCAGCAGAGAGCTTGTACGAAATAATGGAAATATTTAGCATAGGGCATCTAACCCTTCCTCACATCACACCCATGACGACTGGCGTCTAAGGCCCGGGAGCCCACAGCGTGATCGAGTGCCACATGTGATAAGGGTACAGTTGGCGTTCACCCGGGCAACCTTGCCCTGTGAATTAACTATACCCAATAAGAACACTCGTTCGCCTATCGACTTTCCCGCGACTTACACGCATTTCACACTTGAAGGCTACCAATTCCACAGCTTCAACGTCTCTGCCACAGACCCAATCCCTTTGTTCAGCTTCCTGACGACCGTGGATTCATGGTAGCTGCTAAAATACATCACGGTATCCTTCCACCGGCTTCCCTTGATATACCGTCTATCAATAATCCGTTTGACGTCGTCATCCTGGATTAAGGAGACGGCCTTCTCCACTCCTTCGACAAGCGGCTTATATTTATCAAGAGATTCCCTCTGCTTGGGCGTCAGGCTCTCCGTACTCTGGGCCTGCAGGGCATCGACCACCCCCCGCATCGATTTGTAGCTTGCAAGAAGGTTCTTGGCCGCTTTGATCTCCAGCTCGGTCACTTTTGGGAACAGATCCGTTTGGTTATCCATGAACAAATTACAACACCCCATTCATTATTCAATCTCATCGTAAGCAAAAGCTTGTCCATCGGCAGTGGCCATGAGCCACCAGGAGTTACTCGTCAGCCAGCCGATGCGGCTGGCCGGTGATCATCTGTGCGACAGCCAACGCTATGGCCTTCCGGATTGCCTCATCCTTCAAGGGGTCCATCGGAATCAGAACACCGTTATCCTCGTAGTAAGTGCCTTTGAGTATCAGCTTAGGTCTTTCCTTGGATCTTGTCTTGGACTTGGGTCTCACACTCATCACCTTCCCCTGACAGCATATGGGAGGCGATTTACATGGGTTCCACAAAGGATAGCGTTCCTATTGAGTTTCGTTACGAAACGGTATATACTAATTATATGTTTCGATATGAAACATGTCAATACCTTCCGTTTCGTATTGAATCGTTCTCAGCATGGTTGATGATGACACGCTATAATGATAAGACAGGTGGTGAATGATCGTGATTCATAAGCGAATCGAACAATTGCGGTTAAAAAGAGGCCTTACCCATGAGGAAGTGGCAACCCGGATCGGCGTCGCCCGCCCTACCTATTCGAACTACGAAAGTGGAAAGCGGGAGCCGGATCTCAAAACCGTCGACAAATTGGCCAACCTGTTCGAAACCAATGTCGACTATCTTCTCGGTAGAACCGATGACCCATCACCCATCGGCAAGCCTGCCCATATGCCCACGGAATGGGTTCATTTATATGACCAAATCCTGGAGCTTGGATTGGAGCTCGAAGCAACCGCCATTCTAAGGACCGCCTCCGGCATGTCGAAGGAGACCTTGGAGGATGTGTTGAAGGTGCTGAAGCATATCAAGTCCGAGAAAGAAAATCCCTCTTAAGAAGGAATCCGCCTATGTATTCCACCTATACCAAGGATCTGCTTCGCCTATCGGCTATTGAGCTTCATACCGGATATCCGACTTCCCCGATATCCCTGAAGAACGTGTGCGACTATCTGGGCCTGAAGTACAGGAAGATCCAATTAAGCCCCAATACTTGCGGAATGATGCTTCGCAGCAGGGAGGGAAACTTCATCTTCATTAACGAGGAGCATTCCTACACCCGCCGCCGGTTTTCCTTAGCTCATGAGATCGGGCATTACTTCCTTGGACATGATTCGGAGGTGTCTCGGTTAAACGATGAGAACCGGTACGAAGAAGTCCAAGCCAACAGGTTCGCCTCATCGCTATTGATGCCGGACGAGCTTTTTTTCCATGTGCATCAAGAGAGCATCACCATCAAGGCCATGGCCAACTGGCTTCGTGTGTCCCCGATCTCCGTGGCCATCCGATGCATCGAGTTCGGGATCCGTGTAGTGGAAGCCGAGTTCATGCGCAGCGAGTACTACTATGCCGCGGAAGAGTATATGGCGGCTGCGGAGCCCCGAAGCCCATACAAAGTGGTCCAGCCGGCAGAAACGGCTGAACCTTATCGCTCCCCGCTGCCCCCATTAGACTCCCGGTATGAATCGGTTAGGAGACAGAATGAGGATACGTTGGACCGGTACCGCAGGATATATGGGTATGAGTAATCACTATATCCGCGAGGACCCTGTCTTCTCCGCAACAATTCGCCTCCATTCCACTCTTCAATATTAATGAATTTCTCCTCTTCCGGTTTCATATATGTAAACAATAGACCGCCCCCATGAGGTGACGGTCTTTTTTGCAGCCGATTTCCAGGCGGTGACCACACATGCGCGTAGCCATTTACATCCGTGTCTCCACGGATGAGCAGGCGACCAAGGGGAACTCCTTAACGGAACAGGCGGAGCGGCTCCCCACTTATTGCAAGGCCATGGGCTGGGACCCTCCGGTCGTGTACGAGGATGACGGGTAT
Source organism: Oryzibacillus soli (assembly GCF_051594765.1). Classification (NCBI taxonomy): domain Bacteria; kingdom Bacillati; phylum Bacillota; class Bacilli; order Caryophanales; family Paenibacillaceae; genus Oryzibacillus; species Oryzibacillus soli. The sequence goes on along the minus strand of NZ_JBPPGJ010000017.1, from coordinate 70,347 downwards.
TCGGCTAAGGACTTGAACCGGCCGGCGATTACGAGGCTTCTGGAGGACGTGAAGCTGCGGAAGTACGATATGGTCCTGACGACCAAGATCGACCGCTTGTCGCGGCGGCTTCTGGACCTGTTGAACGTAATCGATTACATGAAAAAGTACGATTGCCACTATAATTCGGCCACGGAATCTTTCGATACCTCCACCCCGGTCGGCATGATGACCCTGCAGATTCTGGGGTCGGTGGCGGAGTTCGAACGGCAGCGGATCCGGGAGCGTGTGCGGGAGAACCATCTCTCCCTCGCCCGTCAGGGCAAGATGATCGGCAAGCCGGCCTACGGGTACGACAATGTGGACGGCGACTATGAGATCAACATCGAGGAGAGTCTCATCGTCAAGCAGATCTTCCAGTGGACGCTGGATGGGATGGGGCCCCTCTCCATTGCCAAGAAGCTGAACCAATTGGGCGTGGCCACCAAGCAGGGAGCCCAGTGGGAGGAGAAGCAGATCCGGCGGATGCTCACCTCGGAGACGTACATCGGCCACTTCGTCTATAACCGGACGGGCAGGGACAGCTCCACAGCTAAGGTATCCAGGCGCCCGCAGGAGGAATGGATCGTCACGGAGGATCATCACCCTGCCATTATCGACCAGGAGACCTATGACCGGGTCCAGGAGATCGTGCAGTCCCGCAGGCGGGATAGGCACGGCTTCCATGGCCACGACCGGTATTTGCTCAGCGGGCTAGTGTACTGCGGCCACTGCGGCCACAAAATGCACGGCCGCCAGCGGACGCGGCCCCGCAAGACCATGGACACCCGGTTCGAGATGATCTATTCCTGCTCCGGCTACAGCAAGCGGGGCGTCTGCCATTTCCACTTCATCAACCGCGATGACTTAGAGAACTTCGTCCTCTCCTCCTTGCAGGAGATCGCGCGGCAGAAGCCGGAGAAGCTCCAGCTGGTCCTGACCGAGCCGGTGCAGCAGTTATCCGAGAAGGATCTTATTATGAGCAAATTGGCCAAATTGGATACACGGATGCAAAAGCAGATCGAGGCCTACGAACGGGACGCCATCTCCATCGAGGATCTGAAGAAGGCTCGGGAGCGGATCGACAAGGAGCGTATGGAGCTCCATCAATCCCTCCAAGCCCTGAACGAGCTCCACGAGGCCGCGGAGCAGATCGGCACCCATTCGGTCATCAAGGACCGGCTGGACGACATCCTCTCCATGGACCGGGTGAAGGCCAAACAGGCGCTCGCCACGATCCTCCACAAGATCCATATCGAGAACGGCAGCGAGGTCAGTCTGGTCTTCAAAAGGCTATCCCACCCGGACATTAAGGGAAGCCAACGGACGTGACCAACGGTACAGCTTCCGCGAGGCAGGCATGCAGGAGGAATGGATGGCGACCTACCGGAATCCGATGGCGTATGCGCATTTCTTGTCGAACGGGGGGAAATCGCCATAATAAATTCATTTCTAATGGAAATGATTTAGTGTACAATGAAGATATGAAAAAAGTCACTATCGCCCAGAAAAAACCGTTTCCCAACATCCCAAAAGGAGGGCTAGGGTCCGATGAATCCAAACGGAGTGCCTTTGGAAAAAGGCTTCAATAGCTACCAAATTGCACACTTTCTTTCCAAAGATAACTTCTCCCGCCTTGAGAACATCATGTATCCCCAGAACGCTCCGGAGGGATCTCATGTTTTCTGGGAGGGTGACAAGGCCGAGAAGCTGTTTTTTGTACGCAAAGGCCAAGTGAAGATAACCAAATCTACGGAAGACGGCAAAGAACTGATCCTCTATATTCTTCAGAAGGGCGATTTCTTCGGAGAATTCGGAGGATACGGCGACATGCATTACGGCTATAACGGGGAAGCGATCAAGGACAGCGTCATCGGGGTCGTTCAGCAGAAGGACCTGGAGATTCTGATCTACCAGCACGGTGATTTCGCCGTCGAATTCATCAAGTGGATGGGATTGATGCAGCGCACCACCCAGTCCAAGTTCCGCGATCTGATGCTCTTCGGTAAGACCGGTGCATTGGCCTCCACACTCATCCGGTTGACCAATACCTGCGGTGAACCCTTGGAAGACGGCAGCATCAAGCTTGGAATCAAGCTCACCAATACCGACCTGGCCAACATGATCGGCACGACCCGCGAGAGCGTGAACCGGCTGCTCTCCACCTACAAGGACGAGGGCGTCATCAGCTACGAGCAGGGGCAGATCATCATTCACGATCTGGATTATCTGAAGGGGATCGTCAACTGTCCCAATTGCCCGCCGGAGATTTGCCGTATTTGATTCTCTCTCATACAACATTCATCCGGACCCCTGCCAGGTCCGGTTTTTTATTGAACCCGTCACGATGGAAGGGGGCGCATCGAAATCATGGGACAGCATTCGATCCACAGATGGGGGCAGCGGCTTCTGTTCAGCCGGCGATTTCGTACCGGACGAACCCTTCACAACCGGTACCGGATACTAGGCCCGCTGGGGGCCGGCACCTACGGGTTCGCCTACCTCTGCGAGGATCTGCAGGAGGGCCGGCGGGCCGTTCTGAAGGCCTCCGCCCCAACCCGCGGCGGCCGGGCAAAGGCCGTATCCGTCCGGCGTTGGGAGACGGAAGCCTTAAGCCAGCTCGACCACCCCGGCATACCGAAGCTGTACGATCTCTTCGACTGCGGAGGCACGCCCTGCTTCACTATGGAGCTTGTAGAAGGCGACAGTCTAGACGCGCTGCTCTTCCGGGAGGGCCGGCGGTTCACGGAAGAGGAGACACTCGATTTGGCGGGAAGACTGCTCCCCATCATCGGGACCGTACATGCCACCGGGTGGGTCCATCGGGACATCAGCATCGCCAATGTTATGCTGGTTGGGGATCAGGTCCGGCTCATCGATTTCGGCCTGGCCCGGCCATTCCCAACGGACACTACCTTCGGCCAGACTCCCGACGACCTGGAGCCGGATTGGCCCAGCTTCACCCGGTTGAAGCGTCAACTCCATCCCGCCGCGGACCTCTATGCGCTCGGGCACCTGCTGCTTTTCCTCCTGTACAGCACTTACAACCCCGGGGACGAAGCCGATGGCCCCTCCGACAAGTACCGTGCGCCTTCCGGCTGGGAAGAGGAGCTGACGCTTACCGAGGGCACCCGGCAGCTCCTTCGCCGTCTGCTGCTGACGGAGGAAGCCTATTCCGGCGTGCCGGAGCTTCAAGCGGATCTGGAGCGCCTCCGCCGGCCGCGGCACCAATAGAAAAGCACCGTCCTTCGATAACCGAAGGGACGGTGCTTATTTCGTGTGAGTCAGCTGCTGTAATAGCTGGAGCTTTTTTTCTTCTTATAATAGCTGTGGCCGTATTGATTGTGCGATCCGTGCCCCATGGGCCGTTTAGGATAATCATTGCTGCTTGCATGGGGATGATAAGGGGGGCTTCCGACATGGCGGCTTGTTTTCTCATGCAGCAGTCTGCTGAGCAGCTTGCGGATGATCGACATGGCATGCACCACCTCCTATTCCTTACTACGAGGTCGTGCTGCCGTTGGTTTCGTCAATCTTCCTGCGGGCGTCCCGCTTCCCCCTCTTCCTCGGCGGAAGCAATCTGAGCCTTCGACCCGGAAGCGGCGGATTCCGACCGTCCCTGCTCAATCAACCGGTAGGCGCGCTCCACTTCCTTGTCGCTTGGGGTACGGATACCCTCCAACGGATATACTTTCCCCAACTGCTCCCACTTATAGACGCCCATCCGGTGGTACGGGAGCACCTCTACCTTCTCCACACCCTCCAGGGTACCGATGAACCGGCCCAGCCCCACCAGATCCTCGTACACATCATTCACCTCCGGCACCAGCACGTGCCGGATCCACATCTTGCGGCCATGGGACGACAGCCATTGGGCGAACTTCAGGATACGGTCATTGGGCTGCCCGGTCAGGATCATGTGCTTCTCCCGGTTGATCTGCTTCAGATCCAGCAGCACCAGGTCAGCCTCATACAGCAGCTCCTGGATGTGATCGGGATCGTTGAAGCCGGAGGAGTCCAGGGCGGTATGCAGCTTCCACCGCTTATGAACCTCCTGGAACAGCTTGGCCACAAAATGCGGCTGGAGGGAAGGCTCCCCTCCCGTCACGGTCAACCCGCCTCCCGAGCCTTCATAATACGTAAGATACGGCTCGATTTCCTCCAGGACCTGTTCGACGGTCATCGGTTTCCCCGCAGAGGGATCCCAGGAGTCCGGATTGTGGCAGTACATACACTGCAGGGCACACCCCTGCATGAAGAGGACGAACCGGATGCCCGGTCCATCCACCGTACCGAAGGTTTCTAACGAATGAATTCGGCCTGTTACCGTCCGGGGGTCTGACGTTTGGACGCTGTGCATAGCTCTCCCCCTTATTTATTAGTGTGACTTATACTTTGGCGTGGAAAGTCCGGTTGATAACATCCAGCTGTTGTTCACGGGTCAGCTTGATGAAGTTGACCGCATAGCCGGACACGCGGATCGTCAGCTGCGGATAGTTCTCCGGATGCTCCATAGCGTCCAGGAGCTGCTCCCGGTCGAAGACGTTGACATTTAAGTGGTGGCCGGATTTGCCGAAATAGCCGTCCATCAGCGCCACCAGGTTGCGGGTCCGGTCCTCCGGCTCCCGGCCCAGCGCCTTCGGCACGATGGAGAACGTGTTGGAGATGCCGTCCAGCGCATGCTCGTACGGCAGCTTCGAGACGCTATTAAGCGACGCCAGCGCGCCCTTCCGATCGCGGCCGTGCATCGGGTTGGCGCCCGGGGCGAAGGGTTCTCCGGCCTTGCGGCCGTCTGGGGTCGCGCCGGTTTTTTTGCCGTAGACGACGTTGGAGGTAATGGTCAGAACAGACATGGTCGGCAGCGCGCCGCGGTATGCCTTATGCTTGCGGATCTTGCTCATGAATAGCTCCACGATCTCCACCGCCAAGCTGTCCACCCGCTCGTCGTTGTTGCCGTACTGCGGATACTCACCGTCGATCACGAAGTCGATTGCAATGCCCTTCTCGTTGCGGACAGGCTTGACCTTGGCGTACTTGATGGCGGAGAGGGAGTCGGCCACGACGGACAATCCGGCCATGCCGCAGGCCATGGTGCGAAGAATATCCTTATCGTGAAGAGCCATCTCGATCCGCTCATAGCTGTAGCGGTCATGCATATAGTGTATGACATTCAGGGTGTTCATGTACAGACGGGCCAGCCATTCCAGCACCTGGTCATACCGCTGCATCACCTCGGCATAATCCAGCGTCTCCGCTGTAATCGGAGCGAAATGCGGAGCAATTTGCATACCCAGCTTCTCATCCACACCGCCATTGATAGCGTACAGGAGAGCTTTGGCCAGATTGGCCCGCGCGCCGAAGAACTGCATCTGCTTGCCGATCCGCATGGCAGATACGCAGCAGGCGATCCCATAATCATCCCCATAATGGGGCCGCATCAGATCGTCGTTCTCATACTGGATGGAGCTGGTCTCGATGGAGACCTTGGCACAGTAATTCTTGAACGCTTGGGGCAGCTGGGTAGACCAGAGTACGGTCAGGTTCGGCTCCGGAGCCGGTCCCAGGTTGTACAGCGTATGCAGGAAGCGGAAGGAATTCTTGGTCACTCGGGTCTGCCCGTTCATGGACATGCCACCGATAGCCTCCGTCACCCAGGTCGGGTCCCCGCTGAACAGCTCGTTGTATTCCGGGGTACGCAGGAACTTGACGATCCGGAGCTTCATGATGAAGTGATCCACCAGCTCCTGCGCCTCTTCCTCCGTCAGCGTTCCTTCCTGCATATCCCGCTCGATGTAGATGTCCAGGAAGCTGGATACGCGGCCGATGCTCATGGCAGCGCCGTTCTGCTCCTTGATGGCCGCCAGATAGCCGAAGTAGGTCCACTGGATGGCTTCCGCCGCCGTACCGGCCGGCTTGGAGATGTCATAGCCGTAGGCTTTGGCCATCTTCTTCAGCTCGCCCAAGGCACGGAGCTGCTCAGAGAGCTCCTCCCGGGCGCGGATGACGTCGTCGTTCATCTCATCGACTTCCAGATTCATGAGGTCCTTCTGCTTGTAAGCCACCAGTGCATCGATGCCGTACAGCGCCACGCGGCGGTAATCGCCGATGATCCGTCCGCGGCCGTACGCATCCGGCAAACCGGTGATAATGCCCGCTTTACGAGCCGCGCGCATATCGCTGGTATACGCGTCGAAGACCCCTTGGTTATGGGTCTTGCGCACCTCGGTGAACATCTTCACGGTCTCCTCCGGAAGCTTGAAGCCGTATGCCTCGCAGGAGTCGATGACCATACGGATCCCGCCGAAGGGCTGTACGCTCCGCTTGAACGGTTCATCCGTCTGAAGTCCGACGATTTTCTCCCGCCCCTTATCCAGATACCCGGGACCATGAGAGATGATGGTCGAGATGGTGTTCACGTCCACATCGAGAACGCCTCCGTTTTCCCGCTCCCGCTTGGACAGGTCTTGGATTGTTGCCCAGAGCGACTGGGTGTTCTCCGTAGGTCCGGCCAGAAAATCCTCATTCCCCGTATAGGGGGTCAGATTCGTCTCGAGGAAGTTGGGCACATCCACCTGCTTCATCCACTTGCCGCTGCGGAAGGATCTCCACGGGCTAAGATCTCCTTGTTCATTTGCTGCAATGGGCTCTTTCACGGACATCTTCAGCACCTCCAACACTGGATAATTAGCTATAATTCTCTATTAACACTAATTCTCGTTTATATATCAAAACAATGGGGATGGCATCAACCAATCCCCATTGTCTTATTGGTGCTGCATTATCATGATGCGTAATGCGGCCCTTCTCTTATTCCGATTTACCGTAGAAGGCTTTGCGGTAAATTTCAGCAAGCTCGGTGACCAGCGGCATCCGCGGGTTCGCGGTGGTACATTGGTCCTCGAAAGCGCGGTCGGCCAGGTAGTCAACCTTAGCTTCGAACTCTTTGGCGTTGATGCCGGCTTCCAGGAATGTGCTCGGCAGGTTCAGCTTCTTGTTCAGCTCTTGGATGGCCTTGATCAGGCTGTTCACGGCTTCTTCGGTGGTGCGGGCCGGCAGTCCAAGGACACGAGCGATCTCGGCATAGCGTTGATCGGCGATGAAGTGATCGTATTTCGGGAACGAAGCGAACTTGGTCGGCTTCTGAGCGTTGTAACGAATAACGTGCGGCATCAGGATGGCGTTGGTGCGGCCGTGCGGCGTATGGAATTCCGCGCCCCACTTGTGAGCCAAGCTGTGGTTGATGCCCAGGAAGGCGTTCGAGAAGGCCATACCGGCGATGGTCGAAGCATTATGCATCTTCTCGCGGGCAATCGGGTCACCGTTGTAGGATTTCTCGATGTTTTCGAATACCAGCTGAATGGCTTTCATTGCCAGACCGTCGGTATAATCGTTAGCCATGATCGATACATAAGCCTCGATGGCGTGAGTCAGGACGTCCATACCGGTGTCGGCAACCAGGCCCTTCGGCAGGGTCAGCACGTATTCCGGGTCGATGATCGCAACGTCCGGAGTCAGCTCATAGTCAGCCAACGGATATTTGGTGTTGCCTTGGTTCTTATCGGTGATAACCGCGAAGCTGGTAACCTCCGAGCCGGTACCCGAGGTAGTCGGGATGGCGACGAATTTCGCCTTCTTGCCCAGACGAGGATACTTGTAGATCCGCTTCCGGATGTCCATGAACTTCTGCTTGATGGCGGTGAAGTCGGTATCCGGATATTCGTAGAACAACCACATGGCTTTTGCAGCGTCCATGGCCGAGCCGCCGCCGAGGGCGATGACGCAGTCCGGCTGGAAGCGTTCCATCATGGTGCGGCCGCGTTCAACGGTCTCAACGGACGGATCCGGCTCGACTTCGGAGAATACTTCAATGTAAACCGGGTTCTGACGCTTGCGGAGGTAGTATTCGACCTTCTCCACATACCCGAATTTAACCATCATCGGGTCCGTTACGATTGCAATCCGGCTGATGTCCGGCATTTTGGCCAGGTACTGAGTAGCACCTTTTTCGAAGTAGATCTTCGGCGGAATTTTGAACCATTGCATATTCACGGTACGGTATGCCACCCTTTTCACGTTGATCAGGTTCACTGCAGTAACGTTCGAAGCGGTGGAGTTGCCGCCGTAGGAACCACAGCCCAAGGTCAAGGAAGGCAGGTTTGTGTTATAGATATCGCCGATTGCGCCGTGCGTCGAAGGCGAGTTAACAATGACGCGGCCGGTTTGCAGACGGTTGGCGAAGGCGGTGATGGTGTCTTGATCGTTGGAGTGGATCGCCGAGCTGTGGCCCATGCCGCCGAAGGCTACGATCTCTGCCGCGCGCTCGATGCCTTGCTCTGCGTTCTTCACTTTGTAGCAGGCCAGGATCGGGGACAGCTTCTCAGCGGACAGCGGGAACTTCGTACCTACGCCATTGATCTCTGCGATCAGGATCTTGGTGTTGGCAGGTACGGTCAATCCGGCCATCTCTGCAATCTTGGTAGCCGGTTGGCCTACGATTACAGGGTTGACGGCACATTTCTCCAGGTTGATGGCCATCTTGGTCAGCTGCTCGATCTCTTGAGCATTCAGGAAGTAACAGCCTTGGTCGGCGAATACTTTCTTGGTTTCCTCGTAGATGGCCTCTTCGATGATAACCGCCTGCTCGGAAGCACAGATCATGCCGTTGTCGAAGGACTTGGACAGGATGATATCGTTAACGGCTTGCTTGATGTTGGCAGTTTTGTCGATGAATGCAGGCACGTTACCGGCGCCGACACCCAGTGCAGGCTTGCCGCTGCTGTATGCTGCCTTAACCATGCCGGGGCCGCCTGTTGCAAGGATCAAGGAGATGCCCGGGTGATTCATAAGGATGTTGGTCGCTTCGATGGAAGGAGTCTCGATCCATTGGATGGCGAACTCAGGAGCACCGTTAGCCTTGGCTGCTTCCAGCAGAACCTTCACGGCTGCCGAGGAGCACTTCTGTGCCGATGGGTGGAAGGCGAAGATGATCGGGTTACGGGTCTTGGCAGCGATCAAGGATTTGAACATAGCGGTGGAGGTCGGGTTGGTTACCGGAGTTACACCTGCGATGACGCCTACCGGCTCCGCTACCTTCTTGAAGTTTTCATAAGGGTTTTCCTCGATGACGCCGACGGTTTTCTCATACTTGATGCTGTGGTAAATATATTCGGTAGCGAAAATATTCTTGGTGATCTTGTCTTCATAAACGCCGCGGCCGGTTTCTTCTACGGCCATCTTAGCCAGTACCATGTGCTGATCCAGGCCGGCCAGTGCCATCTCCTGAACAATCTTGTCGATCTGCTCCTGATCAAGCTTCATATATTCTTGGTAAGCTTGCTTCGCGCGCTGTACCAGAAGATCCACTTGCTCTTGGGCCGTCATTTGCTCTTTCAGTTTGGTTTCTTTAACCGCCATGATTTCCGCCTCCTAGGAACTTTTCTAAAATAATAGTAATGCTTGCCAAATCCCAACACCTATGACTTAGATCACACCAACTAGCTTATTTTCTCCCCGCGGACTGTGAAGTATTTCTCGTTTTTACGTGAATTATTTCACAACCGCCTTATTGATTCTGATTATAGCTAATTCTGTATCATTCGTAAAGAGCTTACAAACGCTTACATTAAAAAGACTCTATTTAGACAATTGATTGCGTTTACATAATCCTGGTTAAATAAAATATGACGAAAGTGTGATTGCAACTACGAACATTCGCAGGATATGCCGCATATGGTCTACCATCAATGCCGGTTTCTTCTAGTTTATTCCATGCCAATCCTCAAATCAAGCGTGAAAAAGCGAACGTTGTCTAAATGGTGAACAACTTTTCCAGTTGTTTTTCAAAGGGAACTATGCTGTTCCATTTTCATAGTTTCTCCTCTGACAAGACCAATCGCCCCAATCTGTATCATAGAAATACACACCTCTGTTACCATGTTCTACAACAAGCCGAAAATTACGTCAAGATGCCGTGTTCTTTGTCTGACTGTCCGTTCCATATTCCTTTCTGTACTACTGTAAATTGCTGTCCTGCTACATCTTTCAGCTTCCCATTTTCCGATGTAGGCCATCCCGTTTCATCTTCCCCTGGCCGGTTGTCTTATCCGGCTGTTGCCGCAGATGAAGAGCCTGTTATGACGAAAAAAAAGCTCCCGCCGGAGTAGGCGGAAGCTTCTTATCTTAGTACGTAACGATCGGCGGGGAGCCGGGGACCGGATTGTTGATCATATCCATCGTCGGGATGGTGTACGCGATCAGGATCAGGACCACCAGGATGCCGATCCATACGCCCCAGCGCTCGAACAGACGCGGTGTAGGTGCGGCCGCATCGATGGCTTCGGCGATGGGGAATTCGGTCTCGCCCTTCGGTGCGGTCAAGAGGGCGATGACATTGAAGATCATCAGGAGTACAGCGACGAACAGGATGGTGCCGCCGATGGCCATCACCACGTGGTACGGCATCCACAGCACGGCGTCCGGATGGTCTTGGTATGTGGTGTACGCGGTACGGCGCGGCGAACCGAACAAGCCTACGGTGTGCATGGAGCCTGACATGAAGAACATGCCGACCATCCACAGGATGGTCTGGGTGATCCCGAGCTTATGCATGCGGGGAGTCAGCTGGCGTCCCAATACGGAAGGAATCAGCCAGTAGGTGACGCCGAAGAAGGTCAGTGCAACGGTGGATGCGACGGTCAGATGGAAGTGTCCGGTTACCCACAGCGTGTTGTGTACGACGGCGTTCATCTGGTTGGAGGCGTTGATAATGCCGCCTGCACCCGCCGGAATGAAGATCAGCATGCCCATGAAGGGAGCGAAGAAACGAACGTCGCCCCAAGGCATTTTCTTCACCCAGCCGAACAAGCCCTTGGCACCCAGCTCTCTGCCGCGAATCTCGAAGGTGGCGAACATGGAGAAGGCGGTCATCAGGGAAGGGATGACGACCATGAAGGTCAGGACAACCTGCAGGTACTTCCAGAACGGCGTGATCCCCGGCTCCATCAACTGATGGTGGAAGCCGACCGGAATGGAGAACAGCAGGAACAAGAGGAAGGACAAGCGGGCCAGCGCATCGCTGAAGTACTTGCCGCCGATGACCTTCGGAATGACCACATACCAGCAGATGTAAGCCGGCAGCAGCCAGAAGTAAACCAGCGGGTGTCCGAAGTACCAGAACAATGTCCGGCTCAAGAGGACGTTAATGCGGTCCACCCAGCCGAAGGACCACGGAATCAGCTGAACAAGCACCTCTGCTGCCACGCCCAGCGTCGCCACCAGCCACAGCAGCATGGTGATGACGCCCATAAAGGTGAACAGCGGGGACATCTGCCCCGGATGCTTCTTCTTCCAATACCGGAGATTATAGAAGAGCCCGAAGCCGGAGAGCCAGCTGCCGACCACAATCAGGGTCAGGGCCACATAGAACCAAGGGCTGGCCGCCATCGGTGCATAGAAGGTGTACAGGACAGTTGCTTTGTTCAGGAGGATCAGCACGGTGCCGACGGCGGTGCCGACAGTCATGAGGAGGAAGCCCGCCCAGGTTAAGGAACGGGTGATCGGAAGCAGCTTGCCTCCCATGGTTTTGGAGGAGCCCCCGATGATGAACCCGATGATGAAATAGGTGGTGAAGATGATCGCCATCAGGACACCGTGCGCCGTCAACAGCTGGTAATAGCCGATGCCGAACGGCAGCTTGAAGTTCCCCCCGCGGACCAAGCCTTGCAGCAAGCCTGCAACGCCGCCGATCAGAAGGGCGGTAAAGGCGACGATCAAGTGGGCTATGACGATCGCCGCATCCCTGCGGTCGATGGAGCCTTTTTGGGCGGTCGATACCATGGTTGTGTTGCACCCTCTCTCTGATATTTACTTGACGATGATCTTGGTGGCCATCTGCTCATGGGCCAGACCGCAATATTCGTTGCATAGAAGGAGGAATTCCCCCGTCTTGTCGAAGGTATGGGTAATGTGGTTGACTTCACCCGGAACGGCCATGATGTTCACGGTGGTGCCGATGATGTTGAAGCCGTGTACCACGTCGGTGCTGGTCACATAAAAATGAACCGTCGCACCCTTCGGAATCTCCATGTTAGCCGGGGAATAGCCGAAGGCGAAGGACAGCATATAGGCGTTGTATTCATTGTCCCCGATCTTGAGCAGACCGGGCTTGTTGAACGGCTCCTGCTGGGCGACCGTCGTCGGGTCGACGGCGCCGTAGCCGTGGCTGTCCGGAGTAGAGAAGCCCATGGCGAATGCGCCGACACCCAATACGGCCAGGAAGACGATCAGCATGCTGATGCCGATGGTCAGCCAGATTTTCTCTAAGCGATGGATATGCATGGATGGATCCCCTTTCTTTTCTTCAGGACCGGAAGGTCGAGGTTAACTGCGGGCGATGAACAGGACAAACACGGCAAGCCACGTCAGAGCCAGGAACCCGCCCAGCAGCAGCACGGCCACGAAAGTGCCCTTCAGGGATTCTTCTTCATGCTTATCGTTCCCGTTTTTCAGTTCTTTCGGTTCTGCTTTCCGTATGGAATCAGCCATTTTACAAAAGCCTCCTCTCGGATCTGGTTGGTCAGATAGGTGTTTCAAGAGAAAAAAGACTCGCAAATAAGAATCTTTCTCAAAAGACACGTTATGGCTACATTCTATACATAGGGTGATACATCAAACTATGATATATGTCACTTTCGAGTCGGACAAAATATTACAAATCTGCGAACGTTCAACCGGACGTCACCATTCGGCCACAAAAAAAACGCCGCGAATCGACGCGGCGCTTGGATCCCTATGTATGTACAAGACCGGGTTCCTCCCGTCTATTCTGCGGCTCTGCGGCGCCGGAGCAGGGGCTCCGAAGAGGCATCCGCATCCCCTCCATGCTTGCGGGACACAGGGAGTCTAACCACTTCTCCGGGCTGATTAACGGGTGCTGGAGCGGGGGCAGCCGGCACCCCCGCCAGCAGATCGATCAGTGCCTTCCGGTCCACCAGCCGCAGCCCCCTGCCGGATGCTTCCCGTACGGCCTGGGGGGTTAGACTGACGTTCGTGACCAGCCAGTGCTCCAAGCGTCTCTTGGACCCGGTGGACTCCGATTGTAGCTTGGCTGAAGCCGCTGCTATGTATTCCTTGCTAAGTTTACGGCGGCCGGCATGAAGGGCGGCCACGGCTTCCCTGCCGTTGACGGAGGTCAAGCGGAAGAGCATTCCGTGCGGGATCATCCCTTGGTCCGAGAGAGGTTTCGGTGCAGAGACGTTCCAGCCCTGGAGGCGGTACACCTCCTGCATATAGAGTGCAAACTCCTCCTGGCCCAGCTGGTCCACCCGGTCGATCCTGGAATTGCTGAGCTTGACCTCCTGCTGGATTCGGTAGAAGGTGATGGAGATCCGGCCCAGCAGCATCAGGATGATCCCCGAAAGGAATAGGTTCAGCCAAGGCTCTCCAACGCTGGCATTCAGATGCTTGAATATGGTGGCATTGGAGATCAGAAGCACCAGTGCGCCCAGCATCCAGGACACATCCAGCTCCAGCCCCCGGGATCTCGATTTTCTCTCTGTCGGCATTCGTGTTTCCCCCTAATGTGTTTCCGTTTCATGCAGATCTTTGTCGTTTTTGCTTTCATTATAGCATATGCAGGAAGGATCTGACCCTAAGCCAAAAAGACCCTTTCTTGCCGGAAATCCGGGTCGAAAGGGTCTGTAAGCATATCCATTGGTTACAAATTTTTGAAGGCAGCCTTAGGGTCGACGGCTTCCTTGATCTGGCCCGATTCCTTCAGCCAGTCGGTGACGGATTTCCAGGAGGCCTCAGACTGGGTGCCGAATGTCTCTTTGCCCGCGTCCATAAGCGGCAGCAGAATCTGAAGGCTCTTCTTCTCCACCTCCGGATCCAGCGGAAATTCCTTGTTCTCCTGCGCCAGCAGGTTCTTCAGGGATTCATCCGGATTCTTAACCGTGTACTCCTGTCCCTTGACCGCTGCTTCCCAGAACTTCTTGAACAGGTCCTGTTTCTTCTTCAGCCCGTCCTCACTGGCGGCCAGAATCAGCTCGTAGTAATCCGGCACACCGAACTTGGAGGGATCGAAGGCGGTCAGCTTGGCGCCCTCCTTCTCGATCAGCAGCTTCTCATGGTTGATGTAGCCGCCGATGATGCCGTCCACCTTCTTGGTCGTCATGGCGGGGATCAGGTCCCAGCCGATGTCCGTGAACTTGACCTTGCCCGGATCGCCGCCGTCCGCCGCCACCATACTCTTCACGATCGCTTCATCGTAGGGAATGGACGGGTAGCCGATATTTTTGCCCTCCAGATCCTTCGGACGCTTGATGCCGCTGGAATCCAAGGTCATCAGCTGGTTCAGCGGATGGCGCACCACCGCCGCAACGGAGACCACCGGAATCTTCTCCGATCTGGAGATGGCCAGTACGGTCTGGTAGCTTAGGGCCAGGTCCGCCTTGCCGGCCGCCAGCAGCTTGATGGCGTCATCGGTACCCGCCGGGGTTTCGAGCTTCACCTTGAGCCCCGCTTCCTTAAAATAGCCCTGTTTCTCTGCTGCAAACAGGAACGTATGCACCGCATTCGGGTACCAATCCAGCAGGACCGTCAGCTCCTGCTCCTTCTCCCCCGAAGCGGAATCCTTGCCGCCGCAGCCTGCGGCGGTTAGTGCGAGCATGCCGGCCAGTGTGACGGCCAGCCCTTTTTTGAACCCTCTGAACATTGGAATCTCTCTCCCTCTCATCGCTTATTCTTCTCTATAGCGTGGACCGACGTCCCCGCTCCAGGACCTTCTTCTCCAGCAAACGGGCGGCTAGAAACAGAAGGATTCCCATGACGGACAACAGCAGCACTCCTGCGAACACCGCATCCGCCCGCAGCATGCCCGACGAACGCTTCGTATACATGCCCAGCCCGGATTCCGCCCCGAGCCATTCCCCGATGGTCGCGCCTCCGATGCTGAAGGTGGCCGCCACCTTCAGACCCGTGAAGAAGGCCGGAAGTGCGGACGGGACCTTCAGCTTCAGGAAGATCTGGCGCCGTCCGGCTCCCATGGTTCGCATGAGCTCCAGGGTGGCCGCATCGGTCTGCCTGAAGCCATCCACCGTATTGACGGTGATGGGGAAGAAGGTGAACAGGACTACGACCGCCACCTTGCTCCAGATGGAGTAGCCGAACCACATGACCATGATGGGTGACAGCGCCACGATGGGGATGGTCTGGGAGGCGATCACCAGCGGGTAGAGGACCCGCCGGGCCAGGCTCGAGCCCTCCACCCACACCGCCAAGAGAACGCCGAACACGAGGGAGACCGCCAGCCCCAGCAGAGCCTCCTGCAGCGTATACAGCGCATGCTTCCCCAGCAGCCCCCGCGTCTTCCACATGGAGAGGAAGACGTCTGACAGCTTCGGAATGATGTAATGCGGCAGCTCCAACCATCGTGCGGACAGCTCCCACATGGCTGCCAGCAGCAGCAGGAACAGAGCGACAGGACCGTACTTTATCCAGAATGCTCTCACCGGCCGATTCCTCCCGCCGCCGTCAATACCGGTAAGCCGGCCTTGCTCCGGCCGGTCCCGCCTGTGCCGCGGAGAAGCTTCAGAATCTCCGCCTTGGCCTCCGACAGGGCTGCATCCGTGGCGATTCCGAAGCTGCGCGGCCTCGATAGAGGCACCCGGAATTCCACAAGCTCGCGGATGGGAGCCTCATAAGCCACCAGCACCCGGTCCGACAAGAGCAGGGCCTCCTCCACGTCATGGGTGATGAAGAGGATGGTCTTCCGGTTGCGTTCCCAGACCTCGAGGAGCCACTCCTGCATCTCCAGGCGTGTGATGGCGTCCAGGGCGCTGAAGGGCTCATCCAGGAGCAGCAGCTCTCCGCCGCCCAGCAGTGTCCGCAGGAAGGAGACCCTCTGCCGCATGCCTCCGGACAGCTGATCGGGGAAGCGCATCTCGGTCCCCTGCAGCCCGAAGGACGGCAGCAGCTCCAGCACCTGCCGCTTGGCCTCCCGCTTGGACGTACCGGCCACCTCCAGGGCCAGGGCCGCATTCTCCCAGACGGTGCGCCATGGCATCAGGCAGTCCCGCTGGGGCATGTACCCCACCCGGCCCAGGCGAGTCTTCGCACTGCCGGCGGTGCCGTTCAGCTCGATGCGCCCCGCTTCAGGCTCCAGCAGCCCCGCGATGATGCGGAACAGTGTGGTTTTGCCCAGTCCGCTGGGGGCGAGGAAGGAGACGAATTCGCTTGCCCCGATCTCAAGACTCAGATCCTCGAACATGGGCGCCTCCGTCCCGAACCGGTAGGTCAAGCGGTCCACCGACAGCACCGGCCGCTCCTCACGGGGAGCAAGGTCCTCCGGCCGGCGCGTCACAACGGCCACTCCTCACGGCGGTAGGCCATGTCCCAGAACAGGTACTCGAACCGGGACGCCATGTTGAAGCGGTCCACAAGACCATCCAGCTCACGCTCGGGCAGTCCCTCCGCCAGCCGGTCCATCAGTTCGATGCACCATTCCGCCAGTTCGCCGAATTCGGGGGACGCATACATCATGACCCACTCCCCGTAGAGCGGATGATCCGCTGCACCCGGGTAGGCGTTGAACCGCGTCCCGATCTCCCAGTAGCTCCACATGCAGGGCAGGAGCACGGCGGTCAGCTCCGCCAAGGAGCCGCTTCCTGCCGCATCAAGCAGGTATTTGGTATAAGCGACGGTCGTCGGTGACGGGCGGGTGGCCTCAAGCTCTTCGCGGGTAACGCCGAACTTCTCCGCATATTGGCGGTGCAGCTCCATCTCCACGTTCAAGGTGTTGTCCAACAGCCGGGCGAACATGCCCATGGTTTCCAGATCACGGGCTTTGATGCTGGCCCAAGCGAATATTTTGGCGTAATCGATCAGATACACGTAGTCTTGCTTCATATAATAGGCGAACCGGTCCGGGGACAGGGTACCGTCCCGGAGCTCCGTCAGGAACGGATGCTTGTGGCTGGCCTCCCATATGGGCTTCGCCCGTTCGTAGAGCACTTGCGAGAATCGGGTCATACCGGATTGCCTCCTTCTGCTATGGTCCTATGAAACACATTCTTCCCCAGAAAAACGGAAAACCGTTATGAACGCGTCAAACGCCCGCCTTCGGCGTATTGCACCACTCCGCGATGAACCGGACCAGCACTTGGACGTAGCGCACCAGCTCCTCCACCTGCACCCGCTCATCCACCGCATGGGCATGCGCCAATTGGCCGGGCCCGTAGATGGCCGTCGGCACCCCCGTCCGTCCGATCCAGCCCGCATCGGTCACCGAGGGGCTCATCCCGACCTCCGGGCCGGTCCCCAGCACCTTGCGGTGGCTCGCCGCCAGCGCCGAGAAGCCCGGATGCGAGGGATCCAGCTCCAGCGAGGGGAAGATCTCCCCCCGCTCTTCGATCATGGATCGGCCGCCCCAGCGGAATTCCGGCGGGTGCTCGCGGAGCCAAGGATCGGCCATGGCGGCCCGATTCAGATGCTCCTCGATCTCCCGGGTTACGGTGGCGTACTCCTCATCCGGGTAGAAGTGCACCGTGATCCAGAGCGAGCATTCATCCGCGATGAAGGCAGCGTGGCGGCCGCCCTCGATCACCGCCGGATTGATGGTGTTGGAGCCGGGCGGGAATCCGGGGTAAGCCTTCATCACTGCCCAATGCCGCTCCAGGTCTTGGAGAGCCGCCACCAGCCTCATCATCTTCTCAATGGCGCTGGCCCCGAAGGTCCGGCCTCCGGCGTGAATCATTCGGGACCGCATCCCATCGTGATGGGTTACCGGGCTCCGGACCGTTACCCAGCCGGTGATGACGCCGCCCTGACCTTGGATGGCCATGGAGCTGGTATCCATGACCAAGGCGTAATCATAGCCTTCGGTGCAGCCCTTTTCGGTCACCGACCGGGTACCCGCCTCCCCGGCTTCTTCCCCGGTAACGCTGTGAAACTGCAGATCTCCGCCCAGCTCCACCCCGGCCTCCTTCAGAAGCTGAAGGGCGAAGAGGGCGGCGGCCATAGCCCCCTTCATATCGGCAGTGCCCCGGCCGTATGCCCAGCCGTCCTCTACAGTGATGCGGAAGGGATCCTTGGTCCATTCCCGGGGATCCCCCACCTCCGCCACGTCCATATGACCGTTCAGGATCAGGCTCCGGTACCTGGAGGAATCGCTCCCCTTGCGGGTCCCGACCACGATCGGATCCCCCGCATACAGCTCCCAAGCCTCCACCCGGAAGCCCAGCTCCTCCAGCCGGCCGGTCATCTCGCGTTGAGCCAGAGCCGTGTTCCGTGCCGGCGGACTGACCGTCGGGTACGACACCAGCCGGTCCAGAAGGGCCAGCAGCTCCTCCTGCCTGTTGGCCGCCTGATCCGCCGCCCACTCGATTCTTCTCTTCAGCTCACTGTCCACGCGCATCCTCCATTCTCCACTTCCCGGGCTGGGCATCCTGAACAGCAAAAAAACCATTCGAGAATAGACACGAATGGTGAGTTTTCGCTTCATTCTCTACGCCAGCATTACCTGGTTCAGATTAAACGGTCAGGAACATACGGTTCCAATCTCAGCCGGACTCTATCCAGCCCCCGCGAACATATTCAATTAGGTATTACTATAAAATATCTTCGCAAATTTGGCAATTCTTTTTCATTTGAGTTATTGTAATAAGTAACCATACATTCTTCATGGAAGGGAAGAGCGTTATGAGAGAAACCGCTTATTATCACAAAGCGTCCCTGTTTCTGGTGATAGCCGGCATAGTGGACGCCAGCTTAACCGATCTCGGTCTTCGATTGGGCCTCATTACAGAAGCCAATCCTCTGATGAGCCAGCTGTATCATTCCACCGTCGCAGGGTTTTATATCGTCAAGATTCTGCTCCCGCTCATTCTTGCCTGCATTCTGTTCCTCCGCCGCCCCTCCCGCTCCCTGATCAGCCTCGTCTCCGCTGCCGCCTTCATCTACGTCGGGATCTTACTGATGCACACCTATTGGACGCTCTCCACTCTTTATTGAAGCTTGAACACCTGGATGGTCCGGTTCAGCTGCGATACCATGTTCATCATTTCCTGACTGCTCTCCACCACTTCCTTGACGGAACCGGTCTGCTCTGACAGCGATGCGGACACCTGCTCTGTCGCCGCGGCGGATTCCTGGGTGATGGCCGAGATGGTCTCCATGCTGGAGGCTATATCCTTGGTCGACTTCAGCATTTCGCCGCTCTCCTTGGCGAAGGCGTTCATCTCCTGGGTGATGTATTGGATGCTGTCCACGATCTTACGGAATACCTGTTCAGTGTCTTCGATAGATTGAGCCTGGCGCTGGACGATGGACTCGTTAATCTCCATATTGGTCAGCACCTGCTTGATGCCCTTATCGATGTTATTGACCAGATGGAACACTTCCTTGGCGGATTGGGTGGACTGCTCAGCCAGCTTCCGTACCTCCTGCGCCACCACGCTGAAGCCTCTTCCGTGCTCGCCTGCGCGCGCCGCTTCAATGGAAGCATTCAAGGACAGCAGGTTGGTCTGCTCCGCAATATCCTTGATGGTCGAGGTGATCTTGCCGATGCCGTCGGCTTCCTTCGCCAGCTCGGAGATGGTGTTCGACACATTGGATGTGGCGATGACGTTGTGCTTCACGCTCTGTGCCTGGCTCTCCACGGCGGACATGCCCTGCTCCACCAAGCCCAGCGCCTCGGAGGAACGTTTGCTCATCTCACGGGTCGCAAGGGTATAGTGCTCCACCTTTTTCTCGATCTCCTTGACGGAAGAGAAGCTGGCCGCCACCCCTTCCGAGATCTGGCTGGCTCCCGTCGCCAAGTCGGACATGGAGCTGGCCACCTCCCCGAGAAGACGCTCGATGCCCTCGTTCTTCCGGTAGATCTCATTGCCGGCACCGGATACATGCTTGCTCATCCGCATCGTATCGTTCAAGAGCTCCTTGAGCTTATCCGTCATGCTGTTGAAGGAGCGGGACAAGAGACCCAGCGCATCATCCGACAGCGAATCCACCTTCTGGGTGAAATCCCCCTTGGCGATGTTCAGCGCCGCCCTCGACACATCGGCAATCGGCTCCGTCAGCACCCGTTCCAGCCAATTCACATAGGGGAAGCTAACCCCCATGAGGACCAGCAGTGCCAGCAGCCCGTAGATTAACGAGACACCAGAGGTCCACATCAGGACAATTACGATCAGACTGAAAAAGAGAACAATCGCATAATACCCGATTTGCAGCTTGACTTTAAAGGATTTGGAGCGAAACTCGTTCATCATCTTCCTCCTCTATTGGTAGTTAATATAGGAACAGACCCATGTACCAGTCGGCCAACCGGTCTCCGGCCATGAGGGCGAACAGTGCGCCGGCAGCAATAAACGGACCAAAGGGCATCCCCGTCTTCCGGTCCAGCCGTCCGGCCCCGATCAGAGCCATCCCTACCACGCTGCCCATGAGGGCGGACAGGAAGATGGTGATGAAGACCAGCTTCGTACCCAAAACCAGCCCGAGAAGCGCCATCAGCTTCACGTCTCCTCCCCCCATGCCGTGCTTGCCCATCCGCTCGAATACAAAGGAGATGACCCACAGCATTCCGCCTCCTAACAGGAAGCCGATAAGATAGGAGGAAGCCGGGAGCGGGTGGCTAACGAAGAGACGCAGCAGTCCAAACCACAGGATGGCCGGATACAGGAGAAGATTGGGCAGAAGGCGGTACTTCAGGTCACTGACCGTCAGCACAGCCAAAAGCGATACCAGGGAATAGGCAACCGCCCATTCCCGATGATCAGCAATAGCGAAGGGAAGAATGGCGAACAGGATCCCTGTCGCCAATTCCCCCGCCGGATATACCTTGGATACAGGAGTGCCGCAATATCGGCAGCGCCCCCGCAACAGAAGCCAGCCCAAGACCGGAATCAGGTCCAAGGGGCTTAGCCGGTGCCCGCAGCATGGACACGCGGAAGGCGGACGGATTACCGATTGTCCCGCCGGTAGGCGCAGCCCGGCTACGTTGAAGAAGGAGCCGAAGGACGCGCCTACTGCGAACAGGAAGACGGCCCCCGGAATACTCGTCAGAAGCACCGGCCAATCCACCATTCTACATCTCCGCCTTCTTCGGAAGCTCCCGAATGGTGGAATTGGATGCCAGCTTGTCCTCCAGCCATGCCATCAGCTGCTTAAAACCATCCAGCGTGATATTAAGCTGCTGGCGCTGGTTCTCTTTGTTGGCACACTCGATGGAGATCCGGTTCTCGCTTTCTGTACAGATCACCAAGAAGCTGTTCAAGTCCCCATTCTGATCTTCCGTCCAATTGCACATGTAGCTGCTGGTAAAGTTCTTCACGTTGTTGTTCCTCCAGTTTAAGGTTATGACCTTGCTTGCGTCGTCGTTCGGCATGCTCACAGATTCCTGCCGGTTGGAGCTCGTCTGCGCAACGGGCACGCTCTCCGTGTCCGTCATCAGCATCGTCAGCTCCTGCAGATCATCCAGGGATAGATCTTCCTCCCCATCCCCTGAAGGCTCAAGGTCCGTGCTAAGCTCAGGCTCCAGTACGGACTCCTGTACGGGCTCCAACTCAGCCTCCTGCTCCATGCTGATGTTCATCAGCAGCTCCTTCTCTTCTCCCGTAAGCAGGGAAACCGTTTCGGGCGCTTCCAGATCCATTACATTCGGAAGCGGGAGCTCCGTGCTATCCAGTGTCATGACTTTATGGACAGGGTCCTGCATAGGCACCGACAACACATCCGGGAGCGATTCTATCTCCTGCTG
Source organism: Oryzibacillus soli (assembly GCF_051594765.1). Lineage (NCBI taxonomy): Bacteria > Bacillati > Bacillota > Bacilli > Caryophanales > Paenibacillaceae > Oryzibacillus > Oryzibacillus soli. The sequence continues at coordinate 48,572 of NZ_JBPPGJ010000017.1, read as the reverse complement.
CATCCGCTGCTCCTCTACGGGCTCCGCGGCAGGCTCCATAATAGCCTCCGGTGTCTGAACCTCCAGCTCCGGCATATCCGTAACGGCAGCTTCTACAACCTCTGCAACCTCTTCGACAACCTCATCTACAATTTCTGCAACCTCTTCAACTACTTCTGCGACAAATGTCTCCGCTACGACCTCCTCCGCGGCGGGCTCGGTTACAGCCACCGCCTGTTCTTGAATCGGAACTTGCTGCTCCTCCGGTTCTTCCGCCGCCGCTTCCTGTACCTGCTTGGGGAACTGCAGCACATTCGGCACCGCCTCTTCTACGATCGGTGCCGGTGCAGGCTCCGTCCGCTTCGGCGCCGGAGCGGGCGCCTTGGGAATGGCATACTTGCGGATGATCTCATTGACCCGGTTCGGCTTGAACGGCTTCATGACATATCCGTTGGCGCCGGCCTTCAAAGCGTCGGATATAAGATCCTGCTGGCTCATGGCCGAGCAGATCAGGACGGTGACCTCAGGGTCAATCTTGCGCATTTCGCGCATCGCTTCGATACCGTCCATCTCCGGCATCGTGATATCCAGCATGACCACATCCGGACGCAGTTCGACAAATTTCTCCACCGCCTGCCTTCCGTTATCCGCCTCTCCCACCACCTCATAGCCGAATTGCTTCAACATGTCCGTAAGCATTTTCCGCATGAACTTCGTATCATCTACAACCAGAATCCTGTATGACATGGATCTTCTCCTCCTTTACTGATAAGTAATTTCCTTCACATACACTGAGATGTTTGGAGTAATTGGTATCCCTATCGGCGGATTGGTATAGAGCGAATTATCGTAGATTACCTTCAATCTGGACCGATCCTCCGGCAAAGAGGTTTGATTAGCCGAGAAGAAATACCCGGAACTGGGGTGAGCTACCGTTCCGGCCATGCTGGTTTTGGAGGCATCTCCTTTGACCGCATTCAATTCCACATTTTTGCCGTGAATGCCGCCCCGAATTTCGAGCTTGGACAGAACCCCATAGAGGGATAGGTCTTCGAGTCGGGAATATAAGAATGCTCTGACTTGAGTGCTCGATTGATTGTCGGACATGATGATTCTTCGGGATGCAGCAAGGATGACCGGCCGGTCCGTACCCTGGTTGATCGAAGTCATCTCCTTCAGCTCAACATTCCCGTCTACGAATATGGAACCGTTCGTCACGTTCAGATTGCCAATGATCTTCAGATCTCCATGCACAAACAGATTGCCGTTCAAGGTGAAATTGGTCAGTGTGGTATTCCCCTCCACAGCCATGGATGCGCTGCGGTTTACCAGATTCACAGACCCCGTCAGATCAGCCGCAACGAGATGCGGGTCGGGAGTCTTCACGTAAATGCTTCCGTTCTGCATGGTGACGTGGGTGGCTTGGGTATCGCTAACCTTGTTGATCGTCAGCACACCCTCGTTAAGAATCAAGTTGCCGTTGACCTGAAGATCTCCGGTCACATCCAGCCACTGCTCGTCGTATAGCCGGCTTACGGGGATCGTGGGCTGTCCATTCGATGCCCCCGCTTTATAACCGCCGAACTGTTCCGCGTCCATGGTTTCAGTGGCCGTAGCGGATAATTGACCAAGCCGTATGTCGTCAACCTGTTTACCAACGTAGGCTTCTACGTCAATGTCCTGGTCAGGGGTTAAGTTCCGGTCTTCGAAGGGCTTGTAGGAGCCGGAAAACAGAGTCGGGGCAAAGGGTGTTAAGGTGTTATTCAAGTAATAGGAGCCCTGTGCCCGGATGAAGCCCCGGATCGAGGGGAGGTCACTGCTAATAGTGTACGAAGTGCCCGGCCCCTTAACGAAGGATGCCACATTTCCGACACGGATGTCTCCGCAAGGAGCCGGACATCCCGACGGAATGCGGGCCAACACGTCTCCGGTAATGGCGGTAGCGCCTTGCAGTTTGAGATTCCCGGCTGCTGAGAGAGGATAGCGGAATACAGGCTGTATGCTGCTAACGTAGACCTTCATCCGCTTCGTCACCGTCCGGTTCGGCCGGCCGTTGCCGGTATGTCCCGTGGAGGTGACAATAACCTGATGAACATACGGATCATCAGGAAATGGAACAACGACGCCCAGGTCATTCGGGTTCCGAATGACCTGGGTGCGGCTGGCCGCATCCAGAGAGGTGTCGAGAGAGAAATCAACCTTGTAATCACCAACGGATGTTTCAACGGAATAGATGCCATCATTCGATGTTCCATCAGCACGGTCAATGTTCTCATTCAAATTCGTCTCGACGTTTGCCACTTTGCTCCGATAATTCAGGGTACTGGCATTGCCTTCCTTTACTGCATTCTTTATCAGTGCCAGGGCTTCGTCAAGGCCCTTTTGAGCTAACATATCCGCTTGGATCTCCGCTTCGGAGGACGCCGAATTAATGAATCCGTTACGAACCACATTCAACATAACCAAACCGATAATCGTCATCATCACAACCGCCAGAAGGGCGATGACCAAGGCCGCGCCCTGTTCATTATGGATCGGGTTCTGTGGTGTACGATTGCTGCTAGGCAGCCGACTCATAAGCCGCTCCTTTCTTACTCACTGCGGAATAATGGGATTTTACGTTTCACCGAAAGAGCAGTGTCCTCGGTTCCAGTGGTTCGGTTGGCCGGAGATCCTGAGAAGTCAATCTGAACCTCGAAAACATCGGTAATATTGGGGTTAACCACGAAGCTACCAGCCATTTTGAAATTCTGCCCGACCATCTTGATTTCTCTCATGCCCGCTGCCGAGCCTTTCTTCGGCATGAGCAAGGAATCATTGCCTGTAGCTACCGAATTGAACGTTACCTCGTATGCATCAATATAATTGGTTTGCTCGTCACCGGGGGCTGCACGTTTGATCAGACGGATACTTTTATAAGTGCGGTCTCCATTTGGAGCTATATTCAACGGTGTACCGACTCCCTGTACATATATTCCGTCACGCACACCATCCACCAGTTGACTAAACACCAAATTGGCTTGGTTCCGAAGCTGGGTTTCCGTCGTTACCCGCTTATACATCGTGACGCCCATTAGCAGAAAAGCATATAAAATGGAGGAGATCATAGTCATGATGAGCAGGCCGGCCAAGAGCTCTATTATGGTCATGCCTCTCTCATCTTGATGAATGGAAGAGAGCTTCCTCTTGAGTCCGGAGAATCGGATCACGGTGCATCCCCCTTCCGAATGTAGGATTCTAGAAAGGTGGACATTGCACCGGAGGGTGTTGCAGTTTCAGCCGCCGTCCAATAGACAGTAACTTTCATAGAGATCAGGTAATCAGTCAAATCGGTTGAAGGAACCATTTGGTCCTCCATACTCAGGTTCCGTCCCTCATCCTTGTCGTCTATCTCCAGGTTATAGTGATATACCGTGCCGTTAATGGCAGGAGTTGGGCTTAAATCGATGTAGTTCGGCCCAAACAACGGCGCTACCCCCGCTGAAGACATGAGCCCCGATACGCTGTTCGACGTCAGTTTCACGTAATGGGTATTTGCATTGAGAAACGGCTCCAGAAGTTCGTACTTTGTGCTCTCCTGGAATACCTTCCTTATCTCCGCCACCTTCAATCGCGCCAGGTTGGCCGCAATGACCCTGCGGCTTTGATCCGCCGATTTCTCCATCGCTGACATGAAGTACCCCATCAGGGTGGCGGTTATGAAGGCCATAATCGTGACGGCAATGAGAATCTCCACCAAGGAGATCCCCCGTTCATCACGGATGAGCCGCAAGCGGGACACCGAATGCAAGGGGAATCTCCTCCTTCCCGTGTTAGTATCGGTTCTGGTCATAGAAGATTTGGACCGGCAGCTCCTTCACTGTTTCGAAGGTTAAGTCAGGGTATTGTCCGTTCTCGAAGGTTTGAACCAGCTTGACCTTGACCATTACCGGGGTGCTGCCGTTGTTCGGCGATTCGACCGACACGGTAATGTTGTTGGACTTCAGATCCTTCCAGTCATCATCGCCGATGGCGTATTTAAATTGAGACAGCTTCACTGCCGGCTTGCCGTAGGCTCCGTCTATGACCGTCTCGTAACCGGATACGGATACGCGAACCGGCTTGTTCGAGATGGTTCCCGCTGGCACACTGCTTGTCAGTGTAGCATCCGGCCCTGTATTGACGAAGATATAGCGAGTTTCGACATTCGAAGTCAGACCGACGCTGTTCGTTGCGGTGAACTCCAGCTTATGCCATCCATTCGACAGTTCCGGGCGAAGGGTAACGGTTTGAGTCTGTCCCTCCGAGGAATAGTTACTCTCCGTCCAGCTTCCTGCCCCGTCCAAGCGATACTTGATTGAGGTGATGGAAGAGACATCCTCCTGAGCGGTAATCGTAAACCGGGGGTTACTCACCGTGACCACCAGCGGATCCCCGTTCGGTATCTTCTCATCGGCATCATTGATATCGAAGCTTAAAACCGGTGCCGTGGAATCCACCGTCAAGGTACCAGTATAGTTTTGAACTTGGCCCACAGAGTTGATCGCCTGAATATAGATCGTGTATTGTCCGTTGCTTGTCCGGCCATTGAAATTGTAATCCCGGAATCGGGGAGTGATCGTTTCCTTCATTTTCGTACCATTGAAGCTTTCCTCATGCACCCATGGCTCCGAGAAGCCTGCAAAGTTGTAACGGATCGTCTTAATCTCCGTCAGGTTCTCCTCGGCCGAGATGGTCATCGTAGGATTGCCGGTTCTATCATTCGTGTCATAGGCGAAGCTGATCTCCGGCGGATTCTCTACGTAGAAATCGAAGGGGATCACTTGGCTGACCAGTCCGACCGTGTTCTTGCCTTGAACCGAAACGGTATGCTTACCTGCCGCTGCATTCGGATCACTGATATAGTCGCCCAGCTTGAAGCTCTGGGTAACCGTACGAAGCTTGTCAGCGGAATAGTCCTTATTCTGATTGACCCAACCCTTATTCTCGAATTGATACTGGGCGGTCTTGATGAAGCTGTAATCCTCATTGACCTTCAGGGTTACTGTCGGATTCGGATCTGTGGTAATCTTGTATCTCGGATGCTGGACGGATCCGGAAATCGTCATTTCCGCCGTCGGTGGCGTCTTATCCAGGAAGTTCAGATGAATCGGATCGCTGATCGGGGTCGTCATATGGACGCCATCGACCGTGTAATCCACTAGACCTTCCGGGAATTCATGAATGGCGGGTTCCCCTTCATAGACCAGCCATACATCCTTACAGACGCTGACTCCACGGTTGCTGTATGGAATATTGTCGAAGGGAATGCTTAACTCGCCGTTGGTTAACGTGGTCCCTCGGTTGATTTCTTCGTTCCCATTGACATCTTCGCTTGCGAGCTTGTAATTACTCGGCAGATGATCCTTATGAGTGACGGAGATGGCTTCAACAGAAGGCTCGATTCTCCGTGTGATTTCATTAAAGGCTGCCTCCAGCTCTTGGGAGTTCTTGGCCTCAAAATAATCGGATGGCGTGGAAGCCAGCGCCTTCAGGAGCGGAATATCGATGCCGTCGGCTCCTTCCTCGGCCAGACCGATCGTGAAGACGTTGATGCCCATCTGCTTAAGCACAGCGGCATGTGCCATGGCATCCTTAGCACCGGTGTCCCGGCTGCTGATGTTCTTGTCCGTTGCTTCATCGAAGGCATAGTTGGCATAACCGTCGGTCAGAAGGATCAGGTTCGGGGTCACTTCCGAAGGGCGGTTTAGGCTGCTGACCCGTCCTGTGACCGGATACCCGTATACCTCAAGCTCCATCAACGTATATCCCTTACCCGTATTGTTTCTCTTCGTGGCCTCTACCTTAATGTAACGGGCTGTCTTCGGAGAAGAGTCGCTGATGTTGAAGGTATCCATATTGCCGTCCCCGCCGGTCTTGGTGAACAGGCTGGTATAGCTGGATCCGTTCTCCGACGTCTTGATCGTATAATCCTTGGCATAGTAAGTGGCATCCCACTGCAGGGCAATCCGGTCCAAGCTGTAGGAGGCTCCGAGATCCACCTCGATCCACTCGCTGTTGGTCGAATTGCTGACCCAGGAGGTGGAACGGTTCCTGTCCACTGCATTACTTCCAGTACCACTGGAAGCCCTCACGGTCTTGCCTCCAGACAGCAACATCGAGCCTTTCAACATATTCTCGCCTTGTGTCAAGCCATGATCGATGTTGGTGCTGTTGCCCGACGTGAAGCCGTTGATTACATTGTCTACATCCGTGAAGTTCTGGGTGAAGTTCCGCATGGTTGTAGCCCAAGTGTTAAACTGCACAACACCGATTCGGTCCTGTGCCCCCGCCGCATTCGAACTCGCGAAATTCCGGGTTACAATCTTAGAGGCTGTCTTCAACGCTTCCAAACGTTTCTTCGTGCTGCCTAAGGATACCGGATCATTCATACTGCCTGAGGTGTCCAGCACCATGACCAGATCGATATTCGGCCTCTTCGCCTCACCCTCCGGCTTCAAGCAGTAGGACACCTTAAAGGGCTTCCCGATCTCGATATTGGTTTGGTCTGTGCTGCGGCTCCCGACGAGATGATAATTTCCGCTAAGCGCATGGGATACACCAGCCGGAAGCATTCCCAAGAGCAGGGCAGCCGCTGTTCCGGCGGATACCGCCCGTTTGATTCCCTTGACGTTCATGCAGTTACACTCCCTTCTACTTCTTCATATGATTCAGGATGTTCAAGACTTTGAAGGCTTCCGCTCTGGCCAACGAATGGTCCGGCTTGAAGGTTCCGTCTTCATACCCGTTAATCAAGCCGGCATCGGATACGGCCTTAAGGGCTTTCTTTTCTGTCTTACTCAACTGCTCTGCGTCCGTGAAGGTCTTGTTAGCAGCCGGATAATTCATCTGGTATTGCTGTAGTGTATTGGCCAGGATCTGTGCCATCTCCAGACGGGTGATGGCTTCATCCGGGCGGAAGGGTTGTTCTTCGGCCGGAGCAGTCAGGAGGTGGTTAGCCAAAGCTGCTGCAATTTCATTCTTAGCCCAATGCTTCTCCAGATCGGAATAGGCACCGGAAACCGTATTGCCGGCAGGGAGGCCCAGGATCCGGACCAGAAGGGCCGTAAATTCGGCACGGGTTAACGTCCCATCCGGGTTGATGGTTCCATCCTCATACCCTTTGACGACCTTGCGGATCAGCAGCTCGCGGATGTAGACCTCCGCCCAGTGTCCCTTGACGTCCTTGGGAAGCGTGATTCCACTGAATACTTGGGGAAGAGCCGATGCAGGCTTCACCGCTACTTGAGAAGATGAGCTCTCTACTCCCAATTCGCTCAGATCCACGCCGTAGGCACTGATCATGCCGTCGGACGGAATGCTCCCGGAGCCTGTGCTCTTGGATTCCGCATCTGTGGGGATATTGGCTCCCCAAGGAGCAATGCCCAGGTAATCCACCTTACGGAAGTCAGATTGGGAGGCGCTTGAGAAATAATTCGGAATATAGCCATCTTTATCCGTCGAGGCAAAAGCCACCCGCCCCTGCGGGTCCAGCCAAAGCTCGTCCCACGTGGTCTCCAGATCGGAGCCGTTACGGACCATCATTCCCGTCCAGATTCGGATTCTTGCGCTGATATTCGGGTGAGACGGATTGTAATAGGTTACGACTGCATAAGGCTCCAACGATAAGGAATCGCCGTAAGCCAGCTTCTTCAGATCGAAGGTGAGCGATTGATACATCTTCTCCCGCTCTGCAGCCGGCAATCCCTTGGTGCCTTGGAGCCAGGTCGTTACCGTACTTGCATAGGTGCTTGCGGCAGCGCCTTCAACGGCATAAGCAGATGGGACGACGGCGGACAACAGAGTGGCTGCAGCCAGGAGGGTCATCGCTTGTGTTCTGAACCAGGTTGGTTTCAATCTAATCCTCTCCAATACTCATTTCATATTCTTTCAATGCATTTCTATCAATTTGGCCTTCTTCAATCAGCTGCTTCAAGCTGGAGGCCATGGTCTGCATGCCTAGATGACGGCTTGTCTGCAGTACCGATTTGATCTGGTAAATCTTCTCTTGCCGGATCAGGTTGGCTACGGCCGGGGTATTCACCAGTATTTCCAATGCCATAGCTCTTCCGCTGCCGTCCATTCGGGGGATCAAGCGTTGAGATAATACTCCGATCAATACGGAAGCCAATTGGATGCGAATCTGACGCTGCTGCTCCGTCGGGAATACGTCGATGATCCGGTCTACGGTTTGCGGAGCATCCGGGGTATGGAGCGTTCCCAGAACCAAGTGACCGGTCTCCGCAGCAGTAATCGCAATCCGGATCGTCTCCAGGTCCCGAAGCTCCCCTACCAGCACGACGTCCGGGTCCTGACGAAGGGCCGCCCGCAATCCGTTGGAGAAAGATAGTGTATCAATGCCGACCTCCCTCTGCGCCACTAGACACAGCTTGCTGGGATGCAGATACTCGATGGGATCCTCCAGGGTAATGATATGCTTCTGCTGGGTCCGGTTAATATAGTCGATGACCCCGGCTAGTGTCGTGGATTTACCGCTACCTGTCGGACCGGTTACTAATATCAGTCCTTGCTGCTTCATAGCGAACTCGCGAACAACAGGGGGAAGATTCAGTCTTTCCAGATTGGGCACGTTCGTAGAGAGGACACGGAACGCCATGTTGATGTGCCTCTTCTGCTTAAATACATTGGCCCTGTACCGGCAAAGATCCGGAAGAGCAAAGGAGAAGTCGACCTCCCCCTTCTTCTGCAATTCCTCCCACTGCTTCTCACTTAATACTTCCTTGGCCATCCGCATGGTATCCTCCGGTCCCAGTACATGATGGACCGCCTTGACTAACTTTCCATGCAGCCGCATAAGTGGCTCTGTTCCGCTGTTGATATGCAAGTCGGATGCATTGGAGGTATAGGCCAGCTTAAGCAGATGCTTCACTGATATCGTCTGATTGTCGATTGGAGGTGCTTCCATATGTGATCCTCCTAATAAATCGGATTACTTCGTCCCTCAACCGCGCTTGCGTCAATGGGAATCGGATTCTTAAAGTACCGCTTTAAACCCGAGGCATAATATGCGGTCATAGATAAACTGCTATTAAGCTCCTGTTTCGCTGCATTAAGTTTTACCGGAGGAGAAATTGTAGTGTTAAAGGTAACCTTATCCACTTGGATTAAGCGTTGAGTTGACTGAATTTCCTCCAACAATCTGTAGATCTGTTTGTAATCGCCCTTTACAGTTTGGTTGATCTGGATCGGAGAGGCTAACAATACGGATTTATCTGCCGACTGTCCTGTTTTGGGTGCGTTGGGATCGGACTGGGCCGAAGCCGTATCGAAGGAATACCCTACTTCGAACTTTACCCCTGATACAGTCTCCAACATTCTCATATCGCGAATTAACCCCTCGACATTCGGCTCTTCCGGTATGGCCCTCCGAAGCTGTGCAAGCTTGACCGCTTCTGGTGGAGTCGCTTCTCTCGATTGGGTCATCTGCTGCTGAAGGGAAGCCAACTCATGCTTTTTCTGGTTCAACGTACTCCGTTGCGAATCCCGCTCCTTTAATACGGGAGAGAGGAAATTAAGATAAAGTACAACAGGGATTAGTAACAAGACAATGCTGATAAACAGCAGATTTTTTCGATTCGATAGAATGGACATTTACGCTCCGCCTCCTTTCGGCGGCTCTTTCAATTTAAGTTCGAATGAAACCTGTATAGGGGCCAGTGGCGGATTGCCTGAGTTATCCTTACCATCTGCAACCTTGGTTAACCCCGCCATGGATACCAATTGAAAGTCTTTTGAGGCATTCACCGCTTGGGTGAAAGAGATGACACTTTCTGTGGAAGAGAACAACGCCGTAAGCTTGACGCTCGATGTACTTTCCAATGCTAATGAACTGATGTTGGCGTCTTTAGGCATATACTTCGAGAGTTTATCCAAGACTGTAGTCATCGCTGGCTTGTTAGCCTTTAGAGCAGTGGGGATTGCAATGAAATCTGCAGCTGTGGCTGGTGCCGTCTGGGCCAGCTGTGTCTTCATCGCCTCAATTTGTTTGTCGGTCGCTGCGATGTCCTGTGTCAACTGCTTCGTCTCAGACTTGGCAGAGTACCATACACCACCTAGTGAAATAGTACCCAAGAGAATAGCCCCGATTAGGAGAATCGGAACAATCTTGCTTGGCTTTTTCTCGGCCTTCGGCATCATCTGCAGCAGATTGATTTCTATAGGCTCGTAGTTGTGGGATGCTAGGCTCACTAGGTCATGCTCCTTTCATGGCCAATCCGATGGGAACGGCATAAGATTTGTATCGGGTATCCTGGCTCCGCAACACCGATTCCAAGGGTAAGTTGATAATCTCACCATCGAACGAATTCCTTAATTGCTCTGCCAAGGTGGCCGTCAGTTCATGATCACCGACGAGAAACATCTGCTTGACATCTTGCTGTTGCAGGGAAACCGAATATTTGTAATAGTTCAGAACCCTCCCGAGTTCCATGGAAAGATTCCGCCCATATGCTTCATTCGCTTCAGTACCCGTTTCCAAAATGAAGCCACTGTTCATGGAGTGGGACCGCATAAAGACCGGTATCCCTTCTGCGAAGATGCTGAAGTCGGCATAATCCGCTTCCGCATGGACGATCATGAAGGAATCCGACACGGTTAGTCCGGTAAGCTTACGGTTGGCCGCCAACAACCGGAACAGTGCAAGGGACGATAGTTCAACAGCTTGGGGCACCATACCCGCCTGGAATACAACATTGCTGTAGCTCTCCACCATGTCAATAGGTGTGGCGAAGATCAGGACCTCTTCCTGGTTCTTGGAACCCTTGCCTTTCTCTGCAGTGGCAGCAGCTTCGTTCTGGGGCGCACCCAACCGGATGTAGTCGAACACGGGGTTCTTGAACGGAATCTGACTTCCGCTGTGAAGCTCCACATCGATCATGTTACGGAGCTCTTTATCTTTTAAAGACGGAAAAACCGATTTGCGCAGGACCACATTGGCGGTAGGCACGGTCAGGTTCACACTTGCACCTGCTAGTCCGTATTGACGTGCCGCCTCCCCGAGTCGTGATACAACCGATTCCTCGTCGATTATTTTCCCATTTCGGATCGTTCCCTCCGGGAGGGAGATGGTTTGCAGTTGGTGGATATCCACACCACGAGAACTCATTGTTGCTTCAATCAGCTTCACTTGCTTGTCCATAATATGCATGCCGATGCAGGTGCTGCTTCGCTTTAACTTAAACAATCGGTCAAGCCCGAACATAAGAGTGCTCCTCTCGGTAGGCATAAGGTGAACCCCCTACACCGCCCTTAGGCAGTGTAGGGGAACTGTATTAGCTTAGAGGTTGGTATGTGCAGTTGTTTGGTTCGGTTCGTCAATCAGACTTTCTTCAGTATCATTAAAGTAAGGAGTGGTAGGTGCACCAGTACCGCCAGGCATGATGTAAACCCAATATTTATAGACATCAGATGTAATAGAGCCAGATGTAGTGCTTGTGCGAGTTACAATTACATAAGAAGAAGCGGGATTGTATGTAGTACCTTTACGATACGGATCTTTGATTTCACTCAAATAACCACTATCAATCAATTCTTGCAAAGTGATTTTCCGTGTTTGTCCGCCAGTTCCGGGGGAGGTAATGTTGGCATGTGTTGCTGTTTCATCAGCACCAATTCCGGAAACCCCTCTCGACGCGATTGCCAGACGTGCTGCATCTACCACCGTATGAGCATTCGCTCTTTGGGAGCTGCGCTCCGAGTTGCGGATGATTGCGGAGATAGACGGAATCGCGATTGCTGCGATGATCGCCAAGATGACGATAACAGCAAGCAACTCGATCAGAGTCATACCTTTTTCATCCTTGTGAAGCTTCTTAAATCCTTTTTGTGTAAAATGACGAAACTGCGTAGTTACTAATTCCATTGAATAAAATCCTCCCTTTGATTTGTTTTAGTTTTTTGCTTTTGATATCAAGTAGTTATCATTCCGTGCTCGATTCTGTTTATATCACCTCCCCACAAGATCTCCCGCGTTCATTTCAAGAAGGTTTCATACATCTTGAACATGGGAGACATAATGGCTGCTACGATAATCCCCACGACACTTGAAACCATAAGCAGCATCAGGGGCTCGATGACAGCCTTTAATCTATCTACACTCTGTTCCACATCGGCTTCATAGAAATCGGCAATCTTCATCAGCATCTTATCAACTTGGCCGGTTTCCTCCCCGATGTACAGCATTTGCAGAACTAACTTTGGAAAATGTCCGCTGGTCGTAAATGGTTCGCTAAGAGGTTTCCCCTGGGACAAACTATCTCTTGCGTCTCTGAGCACCTTGGCCAAGACCCGGTTACCCACCACTTTCTCTGTGACCTCAAGCGCTTGCAGTACCGGCACGGCACTGACGAACAAGGAAGACATGGTTCGAGTTAAGCGTGCGATAGCTGCTTTTTTGAGTACGATACCGAATACCGGTATTTTAAATTTTGCCTTATCGATTAGGAATTGGACCTGCTCATCTCTTGAGAACACGATCTTATAGGCCAGGCCAGAACCAATTACCACAAGAAGAAACACCCACCAATAGGAAGTAACAATGTCACTTGCCTTCATAACAAATTGGGTAATCCATGGAAGCTCGGCGCCTTGCTCCTGGAACATGTTCGCAAAGGTGGGGACGATCTTGATGAGAAGGAAGATGACGACCGCTATGGCAATAATGATGATAATGATCGGATACGTCATGGCCGACTTAACTTTCTGGATCGTCTTGTGCTCCTTCTCGTAGTGATCGGCCATCCGCTCCAGCACTTCGTCCATATTGCCGCCGGCCTCCGCCGACTCTACCATGTTCACGAACATATCCGGGAAGACCCGCTGATGCTCGCCCATGGCCTTGGAGAGCTGGTGGCCGTTCAGGACCTGGGAGTGGACATCATTCAGCGCTTTCTTCAAACTCTTCGATACCGTCTGATCCTCCAGGATCCCGACGGCCTGGTCGATCTGAATGCCGGAGCGGATCAAGGTGGCGAACTGGCGGCAGAAGATGACGAAGTCCTCCAGCTTGACGGCACGTCCGATGCTGATCTGTTTGTCCATCAGCGTGTCCGCTTTTTCCGAGATGCTCCGGATCATGTATCCCTTCGCGCGAAGCTCCGAGATTGCTTGTGACTTGCTGGCGGAGTTGTAGACGCCTTTCAGCTTCTTGCCTGTCTCATTTACCGCCTCGTATGCATAATTCGGCATGCCGCCCTGTTCCCTCCTGAACTCCTAAGCTTAATCATCGGAGACGGCCTTCAGCACCTCGTCCGTTGTGGTCTGCCCGCTCTTCACCTTCAGCAGACCGTCGTAGATCATCCGCTTGTAGCCGGTTTCCCGCAGATGGGCCTCCAGCTCGTTCACCGGACGATTCTGCACGATCAGCCGGCGGAGGGGCTCGTCGATGACCAGCACCTCATGGACAGCCAGCCGGCCGCTGTAGCCGGTCTTGTTGCAGGTGCCGCATCCGCGACCACGGGTAACCATGACCCGATGCTCATGAACCGTTTCCTTCCGGAAGAAGCCCATGGTGCCGGTTCCCACCAGCTTCTGCGGCTCTTCCACCAGACCGTGGGCCTCCAGCAGCCTGGCTTCGTCCTCCCGGGCCGGAACCACCTCCGCGCATTCCTTGCATACCCGGCGTACCAGACGCTGGGCCACGACGCAGGAGAGCGAGGAGCCGATCAGGTAAGGGTCAATGCCCATATCGATCAAACGGCTGATGGTGCTGACAGCACTGTTGGTATGGATCGTGGAGAGAACCAAGTGGCCTGTTAAGGAAGCCCGGACGGCGATCTCTGCCGTTTCTGTATCCCGAATCTCACCGACCATGACGATGTTCGGGTCTTGACGCAGGATGGACCGGAGTCCGGAGGCGAAGGTTAAACCCACCTGGGAGTTAACCTGCACCTGCGTGACACCCTGCATCCGATACTCTACCGGATCTTCTACTGTAATGATCTTCACATCATCGGTATTGAGCTGCCCCAGAGCCGAATAGAGAGTCGACGTCTTACCGCTTCCCGTCGGACCCGTGATCAGCACGATGCCGTGTGGCCGCTGGATCATTTTCTCGAAGCCGCTCAGGTTATGCTCGCTGAAGCCCAGATCCGCCACCCGCTTGATGCCGGCCGACTGGTCCAGGATCCGGAGCACCACGCTCTCCCCGTTCACCGTAGGCAGGGTGGATACCCGGATGTCGATCTTCTTATTGTCCAGCTGCATCTGAATGCGTCCGTCCTGCGGCAGCCGGCGCTCCGCAATGTTCAGCTTGGCGATGATCTTCATCCGTGCGGTCAGCACGCCCTGCATGTGCTTGGGCAGCGACTTCTCCGTCCGAAGGACCCCGTCGATCCGGTACTTCACCACCACCTGCTTCTCCTGCGGATCGATGTGGATATCGCTGGCCTTCTGCTGAACGGCGGATTGGATGATCTGGTTCACCAGCTTGACGATGGGAGAGCCTTGATCCTGCGCTTCCTGCTCCTCATCCTTGCCGTCCAGCTTGGACAGGTCTTCCATGAGCTCGTCCAGCGATTCCTTCATCCCGTAGTTTCGGGTGATGGCCTGCTCGACCTCGCTCCGGATGGCGATCAAGGGCTGTACGCTCATGCCGGTAGCCAACCGGATCTCCTCGATCGCATCATAGTTCAGAGGGTCTGCCATCGCCACCTTGATCTTGCCGTTCTTCTTATCAATAGGAATGACGCAATGCTTGCGGGCCAGCGCTTCCGGGATCAGCTGGACCGTTGCTACATCCAGCGCGGTCTCGAACATGTTGACCACCGGAAAACCAAGCTGGAACTCCAGAACCTCTACCAGCTGCCGCTCTGTGATCAACCCTTTGTCGATCAGAATCTCGCCCAACTTTTTCTTGGTATGCACTTGTTGTTTCAGGACTTGTTCCAGATGTTCCTCGGTGATGAGGCCATTCATGACCAACAGCTCGCCAATTCTCATGATTCGCCCTCCTTGCTTCTCTTCCTGAAATCCGGTCTTACTTCGTTCCCGCTGCAGCCTTCAGTTCTTCCGGCGTAGGCGGCCGGCTGTACTCAACGGGCTGTGTGGCATAGTAATCTTTATAGAGAAGCGTCTTCGGCTCTTTGTCTTTACCCAGCTTGTACACCTTCACCAGCTGTCCGTCCTTGCCGTCCTTGCGTTTAACCTCTCCGCCACCGGTGAGCTGGTAATCCACCATCAGGATCCGCTCGGGGGCGAAGGTTTCCTTGGTCACATCCAGCCCGGGGGCCGCCCATCCTTTGACAGGAGTACCGGACCAATGTAGAATCGGTAGCGAACCGTTGAAGGTTATGCCGGCTTGCACCTCATTCTCGAACGGATTCAGCAAGGTCAGATCCTTGCGGTCCGGCTCGTAGGCAACATCGAATCCGGGATTCGCATAAGCAGGAAGCTCCTTGTGCAGGTACCGCTCTCCAGCCTCCATACCGGACCGGATGGCCGCTTCGTACATCAGGCTTGCGAGCTGGGACAAATCCTGTTCAACCAGATCCACCTTCTTGTCCTTCACAATCTGCTTCACCCATTCATTCATAGAGAAGCGCTGCCCTGCTGCGATCTTAACCTCTTGAACCGCCTGGTTCCAGAACTCGAAGGTACCACCAGGGGCTGCGGCGCTCTGAGCTTGTCCCAAGATTTGAGTCTTCCCAGCTGCGGCGGATGCGGCCTGTGGGGTAGCCGCCGGCTTCGCGGATGGCGCTTGTGCTGGAGTCGAGGGGCTGGCCGATTGTTGACCGGCTGCCGCTTCGGCCTTCGGTGCTGCGGTAGGTGCCGCAGCGGTGGATTTCTGCTGCCACCAATGATCCGGATAAGCTTCCTCCGGCAAGTTGACGATACCGGCCTTACCCAGACCGAGAACTGCAAGGCCGCAGCAGACGACCACTCCCAACCCAATGGCGGTGGTCTTCCATGGACCGCCCTTCCGCTTCTGTCTCATGTGTTCGAAGTCCTTTCATCCATCAATTCTCGACAACTATTGGCTAAATCTGTCTTCCTTGGACAATCATAGTCGCCCGACCAAGCGATTGAAAATAATGCAGGATCATTAAGCCGAAATACTTAATTCACCCGTTGTACTACATATGCATTACGGCATGCGAACAATGGCAATTCCGCTTAGGACTTCGGACATAAAAAAACCATCCTCACCCGCAAAGGGGAGGATGGAATGCACGACTTTCATATGGCCCCAAGTACCCTTAGTATCAGGGAAGCCTTGGAATTGACTCTCATTTTCCCGTTTATCCTGGCTATATAGACCCGGACCGTGTTCTCGCTGATGCCTACCACCTTGCCGATCTGCTTGTAATCGTAGTCCAGCAGCCAGTACATGGCCACCTCCTTTTCCCTTGCGGTCAAGGGAAAGGTCCTTAAGCGCTCCTCCAGCATCTCCTCCACGAACCAGTTCTTGCTCTGCATCTCCGCCTTCTTCAGCTCTTGCTCCAGCTTGAAAGCGATGGATTCAATACAAGGGTACACCAGCAGAGCCGGCACCTCGTAGTAAGAGGATAAGGCCACATAAGCGGCAATATGATTCTCCGTATTCCGGACCGGCACACAGAGGCTTGTCCAATCATGGAAGGTCTGCAGGAAGTGATCCGGGCCGCATAAGCAAACCGGACGCTGCAGTTCGATAGAGGCAGCAATCGCATTCGTCCCCGCACTGGAGAAGGACATGGACGACCCGATGCCGATGTTGTTGATCCGCTCCACATTGTCCAAGGAGGCTTCATCCCCGCTCATGAACATGATCACGCCGTTTGCATCCGTTACCATGAACATGTAGGGGAAATAGAAGGAATTAAAGACGAGATTGCCCTCCTTGTGGACAATATTCATCAACAATTGGTTCTTGAGCAGAAGGCGCTCCAGCATCTTGCCCTGAATCCGGAAGCGGATCCGCATGGTGTCCCGTTGGACACCGTTAAGCAGCGACTTCTCGTGAAACCGTACTAGTTCCTCATGATTGACGCCTATTGCTTTGTGAAAAGTGTCTGATTGGACTTCACTTGCGAATACGCCCATGTACTCAACTCTCTTATTGGTGGATTTGTTCTCTTGCCCATTAATATTCACTATCCATAATACATTAGACAATAATACATATGCATTATGCAGAAACGACTATCTTTCGGCAAATAGTGTCAGAATACATGGCATTCCTCCATTTATTAACAAAGAAGTTATACGAATATTTCGACATGTAAGCGCTTCCTCCTACCATGTCACAAAATGTTCATGATTCCCCTTCTTTCCAGCTTCGTTAAAAATGTCACAATAAATCCATATTTTGCCCATCGGAAAGGATGGGTGACTTTTTTTTGTCCGGTATGGTAGTATGGGTATTGGAATGACATATTGAAGGAACAGGTGAACCTTACGAATGGCGAAACCCATCTTCCGGTTGATGACCGAGCTTTCCTCCCGCAAGAGCATATCCAGGATTACCGGTGCATTCGCCAAATCCAAAGCAAGCCGCCGGCTGATTCCCTGGTTTGCCAAGACCTACGGCATTCCCGTACAGGACGCGGAGAAGCAGGTTCGGGACTATCAATCCTTGAATGAATTTTTCACCCGCCGGCTAAAGCCGGGACTGCGCCCCATCGACCAGGGCACCGACGTCTTGGTCAGTCCGGTCGACTCCCTGATTACCGGATTCGGCCGCATCCAAGAAGGCCTGATGCTGCAGGTCAAGGGTCAGGACTATACGGTGGAGGAGCTGCTGAACCAGTCTCCCCGGACCGTCAGCTATAAGAACGGATTCTTCATGGTGCTGTACCTGAGTCCGACGGATTATCACCGGATCCACTCTCCCGTGGCCGGACGAATTCTTGAGAAGGAGCATATCCCGGGCCGCGTGTATCCGGTGAATGACTTCGGCTTGCTTCATATGAAGCGGGTCCTGTCCCGCAACGAGCGCCTCGTCACCTATGTCCAGCACGAATACGGCGAATTGGCCGTCGTGAAGGTCGGGGCTATGAATGTGAGCAGCATTCAATATGTCTCTCCTCTTCCGGACCAGCTGGAGCGGGGCGGGGATCTGGCCTACTTCGAGTTCGGGTCGACCGTTGTGCTGCTGTTCGAGAGCGGCACCTTCGATCCGCTGCCGGGCGTTGGCTTGGGAAGCAAGATCAAGATGGGGCAGGCCTTGGGTCTTCTCCACACCAAATCCGAATAACAGGTTTTTCCCGACCACGGATAAACCGGTTCCACCCAGGGATTGGGAGGGGCCGGTTTACATCTATTTGCTTCATCGTTATCGAAAGGAGAGGTTCTTGTGTCCAGCTCTGCCCCACCGTTACAGGCGAAGCCGCTGCCGGGGTCCCGCGGGGCTCCGTCCGCCGAAAAGGCTACCCTATACGGTATATTATTCACCATCAGTCTCGTCCATCTGCTGAATGACTCCATGCAGTCCGTCTTCCAAGCGATCCTGCCCATTCTAGAAGAAGACATGAACTTATCCTACCTTCAGGTCGGCTTCATCATCTTCGGCTTGAACGTCACATCATCCATCATGCAACCGGTTGTCGGTCTGTATACGGACAAAAAGCCGTCGCCGTTTCTTCTGCCCCTCGGCATGGTCTCCAGCTTCTTCGGGATGCTGACCCTGGCATTCGCCAGCTCTTATTGGATGGTTATCCTGGCCGTGGTTATGGTCGGCCTAGGCTCTGCCGTCTTCCATCCGGAGGGCTCCCGGGTCTCCAATATGGCTGCAGGCTCCCGCCGGGGGCTGGCCCAGTCTATCTTCCAGGTCGGAGGCAATGCGGGCCAGGCTCTTGGCCCCATCATGACAGCCCTGATCTTCGTCTCCATGCGCCAATTCGGCGCCATCTGGTTCACGCTGGTCGCCGGTCTGGCTATCGCAGTGCAATGGATGGTGGCCCACTGGTATAAAGAATACCTGATCCGCAATCCCCGTACCGCCCGCAGCGGAACAGCCGCCGTCTTCACACCCGAGCGGAAGCGACGGATCCGCAATGCCCTGATTCTGCTGGTGGTGCTGGTGTTCGCCCGCTCCTGGTACGGTGCCTGCATCTCGAACTTCTACCAGTTCTACTTGAAGGATACGCTTGGCGTCAGCATCCGGGACGCCCAATATTACATCTTCTGCTTCGGCGCGGCAGGAGCTCTCGGCACCTTCTGCGGCGGCCCCTTGGGGGACCGGTTCGGACGGAAGAACATACTCTTCTTCTCCATGCTGGGATCCGCCCCCTTCGCGCTGCTGCTGCCCTACACGAATACGTTCTGGGCTTATCCGCTGCTGTTCGTCCTGGGCTTCATCCTGCTGTCCAGCTTTTCGGTCACCGTGGTCTATGCACAGGAGCTGGTCCCGGGCAAGATCGGAACGGTCTCCGGCCTCATCACCGGCCTGGCCTTCGGCATGGGGGCGCTGGGCTCCGTCGCTCTGGGAGCCATGGCCGACTGGACCGGCATCACCTTCGTGATGCAGATCTGCTCCTTCCTTCCGCTGCTGGGTCTGTTGACCGTCATGCTTCCGGCCGACCGGCTCATCCGGAAGTGGTCGGAGGAGCAGCCCGCCTAACCAGAACAACCGCCAACTTCAAGGCCCTCCGGGCTTCGAGTTGGCGGTTTTTTTTGTGCGCCGAGACATTCACCCATTCGGGCCTTCGCCCATATACATAAGGCATATCACGGTAAACAAGAAGGGACGGATTCCCATGTACAGATCTTTTCCGACCCCCTGGTCCTACAACGGGGGAATACCCGCCACGGTGGAGCAGAAGGCCAAACGTTTGACCGGGCAGCCGGTCGGCATCAGCCTGAAGAACGGTAAGGGCGTCTCCGGCGTCATCTGCAGCGTGGATGCTACCCAGGTGTATGTGCTGCAATATTTGTACGCGTTCCAATTCGCCACATTCCACTACGAATTCCAGGAGATTCAGGATATCCTGCCGTTTCCCCCGTGTCAATAAGACGGGCAGCAGAAGCCAAAAAAGAGCGGGCCTCCTCATGAAGGAGCCCGCTCTTGCATTTACCGGATGCCGGACGGGCTCTTGCCCGTATGCCGCTTGAACTGCCGGCTGAAGAAGAAGACGTCCCGGTACCCGAGCACGTCCGCAACCTCGGTGACGGTCATGCCGCCGTACCGCAGCAGATGCTCGGCCCGTTCGATCCGGGAGCGAATGATGTACGATTGGACGGATTGTCCGATCATGGCTCTGAACTTGGTGCTGAAATATTTGGGCGACAGGTTGGCCCTTGCCGCCAGATCCTCCAGGCGGTGATGCTTCCCGGCGTTCAGCCGGATATAGTTGGCCACCTCGCGGATGGCCTCCGTCAGCTGCACGCTCTCGCCCCCGCCGGACGGCTCCTCGGACCGGTCCTCCCGCAGGAGGCGGATCATGAGCTGCTTCAGGACCAGCCGGGCCTCCTCCTCCGCACCGAAGGTCATCTCCACGAGGAAGAGCCGCACGTAGCTGGACAGAAGCCGCTCGAATTCCACCGTGTCCCGGATGATGCGGTAACGCTCCGGCACCATATCCGGCTGACGTTCCAGATCGAAGTGGATGTAGGTTAACGTCAGCGGCTTCTGCGGATTGTGCGTGGCGTAAGTATCGTCCCCCGGCCGGAAGAGGAAGCAGCTTCCGCGGCCCACGGGGTATGTGGCCCCGTTCAGGAACACTTCTCCTTCTCCGCTCCAGACGTAGAAGAGGTCATAGTTGGGCAGCTTCTGCTCCCGCCGCTGCCACTTCCAAGCCGGCTCGCACAGAATCTTCGCGAAGGACGGCTTCAAGATATAATGCTCCGGTGACACATTCAGCATGGGTCTCCTCCTTCTTGACCATTTTGCCGCGCGCTTCGGATGAAACGCCAGGCCTGCTCCATCCTTCGTACGCCTTCATCGATGTCCTCCTCCGTCAGATGGGAGAAGCCGAAGCAGGCCGACGGGCGGCCCTCCCCTTCGAAGTAGCCATCGGTCTCGGACCAGAACACGCCGTCCGCTCGGCAGGCGTCTCCGAACCGGCGCCACAGCTCCGGAGGGCCCTTCCAATAGGCGAAAAGGTAGAGTCCGCAGTCTGTAGGCACCGGCTCCCAGCAATCCGCCAGCACTTGCTCCAGGCCAGCCTTCAGCCGTTGGAACCGGGGCCCATAGGTCCGCTTCATGCGGCGCAGATGCCGTTCGTAATGTCCGCTCTGCATGAAGCGGGCCAGCGCCCGCTGCTCCAGAAGGGCCGTCGGATGCGGCTCGTACAGCTGCTTGGCCTTCACGAAGGGCTCTACCAGCGCCTCCGGCAGGAGGGCGTAGCCGATCCGGTGCCCGGGCGGCAGCGTCTTCGTGAACGTGCCGATGTAGGCGACCGAGCCGGTGCGGTCCAAGGCCTTAAGCGGCTCCAGCGGACGGCCCCGGTGGCGGAACTCGCTGTCGTAGTCGTCCTCGACGAGAAGCGCCCCGGCCTCGGACGCCCATTCCAGCAGCGCCAGCCGGTCCGCCAGAGGCATGACGGCCCCGGTCGGGAACTGCCGGCCCGGGGTGACGAAGACAAGCCTTGCCCCCGATGCCCGGACGGCCGGCACGAGACCCGGGCCCGGAGGCACGGGCATGAA
Organism: Oryzibacillus soli; assembly: GCF_051594765.1. Taxonomy (NCBI): domain Bacteria; kingdom Bacillati; phylum Bacillota; class Bacilli; order Caryophanales; family Paenibacillaceae; genus Oryzibacillus; species Oryzibacillus soli. The sequence goes on along the minus strand of NZ_JBPPGJ010000017.1, from coordinate 26,993 downwards.
CCGCCCGCCTTGGACGGCGATGGCTCTTCGGACCCCGCTGTAGCCGGGGTGTTCCGCCGCCACCGCGTCAGAGGGGTTCACCAGAAGCTGGCAGAAGAGAGCGATCGCCTGCATGGACCCGTTGACGATGACGAGGTGCTCCGGAGCGGCGGCCAATCCCCGGGTCCGGCTCAGATGGGCCGCCACCGCTTCCCGCAGCCCCCGATAGCCGGCGGACTGGAACCATTCCCGGCCGTAGCCGGGGGCCAGCTCCCGGACACCGGCGTAGAGCATCCGGTTCCACGCTTCGAACGGGAACGGCTCCAGATCCGGGATGCCGATCTCGAAGCGGATGTCGCCTCCGGGATGAGCAGAGCGGGGTCCGCCTGCGGAGAAGGTCCTGAGCGGGAGCCGGTCTACCCGGGCACCCCAGTCCGAGAGCCGGAACCGGTGCCTACCCTCTGCTGCATCCTCCGGGGAGCGGGTATGGCCTGCGCCGTAGACGACGCGGGTCCCCCGGCCTACCTCGGAGAGCACGTAGCCTTCGGCGCCCAAGGTCTCGTAGACCGCATTGACGGTGCCCCGGGACAAGCCGTATAGTGCGGCCAGCTCCCGGCTGGAGGGCAGCGGCGCTCCCGCTGGCAGCCGTCCCTCTGTCACCGCATCCTTTAGGGCGTGGTACAAGGCTTCCCCCTTCAGACGGTAGCGGATCCGGTAAGTCTCATAGGGCAGGATGAAGTCCATGGCGCACCTCCCTGTCGGATGTCCGTTCGACTTGCACAATTGGTATAATAATTTCAATCTAAACCGCGTCCTGCGGATTGTCAATTCCAACACGGACGGAAGGATGAATAGAAACACGAATAGCCGGACATCGGTGATCCCGAGTCCGGCCATGTAATCATGCATCTGCCCCGCCCCCGGGGCCTTCCTTCGCCGCCGCCGCGGCTGCGCAAGCTGCTACCGAGCCTCCGGGCTCCCCAGAAGCACCCGGATGGAAGCCGCCCGCTTCTCCCGGACGGCAAGGGCAGCCTCGCCGGCCAGCACCGGGCCGTCCACAAGCCGCACGCTCCCGTCCGTGCCCCTGATCTCCAGCCGGAGCGGGGATACGCCATCGGCTCCGAACGTGTTCTTCCGTTCCGGATTCGCATAGATCACCTCGCAGCAGCCTAAGAAGCGGAACGCCACTTCCCCCTGCCCGTCGAACAGCCATGCCGGCAGCAGCGGAAGAAGCTGTAGCTCCAGCAGGCCGTCCTTCAGTCGGAAGGGCTCGGGGCCGGTCATCATCAGCTGCCACATCTGCAGGAATTCAGCCGTCGAGCCGCTGAGCCGCGCCACGAAGCCGGTTCCATGGAGCGAGGGGTCCGGATTGGCGCTGCTGGCGATGAAGGAGGAATTCTCCAGCGTGCTCCGGCCGTATACGGCGGGATCCAGGAACGGGATCCAGGCATGCCGGATGTCCTCGTAGAATTCCTCATAGAGCCCGCCCTTCAGAAGCTCCAGCAGGTACTTGTATTCCATATGGAGGAACACCGACTCATTCTCCAGCCAGCCCGGCGTGAAGGCGGCGGCCCGGCCCAGCTCATGGCTCTCTCCGGCCAAGGGCGCATTCACCTTGTACATCCGCAGCTTCCGGTCATAGATGCCGCTCTCGCGGACAGCCTCGTACAAGGAGCGCCGCTCCACCTCCGAATCCAGCACCTTCATGGCACGAGCCGCTCCCTCCAGGAACGGAGGCAGATCGCACCGCCGGAACCTCGTGACCCGGACATAGGGCCGGCCCTTGGCATCGGTATGGAGCTGCCCCTTCGTGTCCATCAGCCGCTCGAATTCCACCGCTTCATAGTAGAAGTAGGCCGGGTACAACCCCTTGCCGATCTCCTTAGCACGTACGAAGGCTTGGTTGACCTTGGCGGCGCACTTTCGGAGGAACCGGAGCACGACCTCTGCCGCTAAGGACCGGCCCCGGCCGTCCAGACCGAACCGGACCGACTCCCGGTACTTCTCCCGGGCTCCCGACACCCGGTCCCAATACCGGAAATCCCGATCGGGCTCCGCCGACCGTCCGTACTCGTCCAGCTCCCGCTCCACCGCCTCCAGCAGCTCCGCCATCTCGATGGGCAGCTCCAGGGCCAGACTCTCCGCAGGCAGCCGCTCATGCAGCACCATGAGAAAATCCACGAGCCGCTTCAGCTCCGCCGTCTCGTTGAAGCCCGAGCCGAACAAGCCCGGCAGTCCGTTCAGCGAGTCGTTCCAGCCCGGCTTGCCGGCCTCCATCTCGATGCCCAGCCCCTCCGGATCCATCGTGGCGAATTTGAGTAACGCAAGACACACCAGCTTCTCATACAGATGGGTGCGGTATACAGCCCCATGGCCATGGGCGGTTCTCACCCAGCAGCGCTCCGCGCCGCGGCTTTCCAGGAGCGCCTCCTTCTCCGGCAGCTCCTCCAAGGCGCCATACTGCCGGACCTTATCCCCGTCCAGCACCGTCTTCAGGGCCCGGGGCCGGACAAAGGCCGGACTGTCGTAGTACGCGTAGCTGCCGTCACCGAACAACAGCTCCTCGAGCCGGTCCGGATACACCGCCAGGTACGACTCGATCTGGTCCATATTATAGGTCCAGTGGTCGATCCAATACCCCTCCCCGAACGCCGCTTCCATCTCCTGCCTGGAATAGGCAAGCACATGCCCGATCCATTCCCCGTGAGCGCAGCCGGTCCGGATCCCCTTGCGCTCCATCCACCGCAGGAGACCCCCGGGCGTATACCCCGCCTCCAAAAAATTCCGGACCTCCTGCCTGCGGTCCTCCTCCACCATCCCCAGCGGGATTGCCGGGTCGGCAAGACGGAACTTACTGCCTTGGACCACCAACGGATTATAGCCGTCGGTCTGCAGCAGATTCATGAATACCTTCACATTGGTATCCCCGACCTCCGGTTCGAAGAACACATCCATTCTCCGGTTCTGGTTCACATCCCGGAAGTTGCCGTTCCCTTGCGAATAATACGACGGCTCCAGGGAGAAAAAGTTATAGTCCCGCTCCAGATCCCCATGCTTGCGGGAATAGACATGATAGACCGCCGGAGCCTGTCTTCCCGAGACCGGCACGCCGCCGGCCGATTCCGTTCCTGCTCCCGCTTCCACCCTCCGCCCGAGCACCAGAGGCAGGCCGCCTCGAAGCACATTGTCCAAGTAGCACTGCCGGGCGTAGGCGTCGAACCGCTCCATCCCCGACCGGGTCCGAATAGCCGAGGTCACCTCGTCCGCCAACCTCGCCGCTTCCTGCTTCTTGCTGCGCAAATACTCCCGGCGGGACAGCTCCTTGCGGCGCCCGTTGATCCGCCCGATGTCGGCCGTATGCCCGATCATCGTGTAGAGCTCCACCGTCCCGCCGGGCGCAAGCTCCTGGCGGAAGCCGCTGAAGCCGCACGGCACCTTGTTGGCGGTTACCGGCTTCGAAGCGGTAGCCGCCTCCCAGCCCTGCTCCAGGAAGGAGTCCGGCTCCCGCAGCGACGAGCCGCAGCCGAAGACCCGCTCCGCGTCCACCACCAGCGGCACATCCTCCTCCCCCTCCGGCCCGGACAGGAAGGACAGGAGGAAATGCCCGGCCGTTACCGTCTGAACCTCCGCTGAATCCTCCGTACTGGAGCGCATCCGATAATACGGGATGCCGTTCTCCAGATTGTAGACATCCATCCAAGCCTTCAGCGTGTTGCCGATCTCCTTGTAGCCGGCGTTGCCGGTTCCGTAAGGCAGCACGGCCGGCATGCCGTCCAGCACCTCCAGCTCCACCGGCTCCTTGCCGGAGTTGCGGAAGACCACATGCCGGACCAAGGCGGCGAACTCCTCTCCCGGCAGGGTATAGTAATCCGTCTCCACCTGCAGCTCCGAGGCCGGATCCTCTGTTTTCAACGACAGCCCGTTCGGCTCCACCGTCAGAATCTCCTTACCGGCTTGCTCCCTACGGCCTGCATAGGGCTCCCAAAAGCCCGCTGCCTCCCCCCGCTTCCACTTGATGAAAGTCCGGAACCCCTGCAGCGGCGTCAATTGGTACGCCTTATGGGCGGGTTGAAACTCCATGATGGCATGATCCTTGTCCTGAACGCCGAAGCTGGCGATCCCTTGCCCCCGGTTCACGTAGAAAACCCACATAGGTATGCCGTCCAGCCCGGCGATACCGGGCAAAAAGCCTGCGAACGGCTTCGATTGGTTATAGCCTAAGATCCGGAACCGGTCGGCTCCGTCGAATGAATAGTGCGCCATAGGGCGAGCTCCTTCCGTTTCGAGTCCCCTCTTACAAGAGCGGGAAGAGATCGCTGAAGCCGCAGCAACCTCTTCCCTGGAGGGAATCTCTATTTATTTGGCCGTAGCCGCTTTGTACCAGTCGTTGACTTCCTTGGTAATCTGGTCGCCGCCGGAGGACTTCCAGCTCTGCACCATCTTGTCGAATTCATCAATAGGCGCTTGGCCGTAGATGATCTTGCTGTAGGTTTCGCGGACCAGCTTGTCGAGCAGCTCGTTCTTGCTTCCCATGGTCTGGGTCAGAGGACCTTGATAGTAGTTCTTCATCCGGATGTTCTTCTGGGCCAGCACCACCTTCATGGCATCCAGGTTCTCTTTCTTGCGGACCTTGGAGGTGGCGAGCTCATACGGGGTTTCCGCCTTGCCGCCGTCGGCCAGCTTTACCATGGTATCCACGTACAGCGTCGGGATCCGGGCGCCTTCGAAGGTCAGCGTATAACGGTCCGGCTCGACCAAGGCGTCGTCCACGTTGTTCGGGAACAAGTCCGGGTATTTCTTCGGATCCTTGGTGATGGTGCCGTCCGGCGCCTTCGCCCAGTCATAGCCTTCGGCGATGCCGTTCTCGAACATGCCGCCCTTCTGCGGGTTGGCATAATTCTCGAAGAAGAAGTTATAGTAGCGGACGATGGCTTCGGGATGCTTAGCGCTCTTGTTCACGAAGAGATAGCCGTTAACCGGAGCGTTGCCGCTCTGGGCACCCACCTTGCCGTCGGGTCCGGCCGGAATCGGATACGCCTTGTACTTGGCGCCCGGGACATTGGCCGTCAGATCCGGGAACGGCCAATCCGGCAGCCAGTTCCGACCGACGATGGCACCGGCCTGGCCCTTGGTGAAGAACTCGGCGCCGGTCGTCTCGTCCTTCAGCGCGGAATCCTTATGCAGGTAGCCCTTATCCATCCATTCCTTCAGCTTAGCCAGCGCCTGTTTGGCTTCCGGCTGGACCGCACCGGCGGTCAGTAAGCCGTCGGCCTGCTTGTTCCATACGTTCGGCATGGTCCCATACGCGCCGAAGACCCAAGAGATATCGGTCATCCACCCCAGATAGGTGTTCTTGAAGCCGGCTGCCAGACCGATGGTGTCCTTCTTGCCATTACCGTCCGGATCCTGGTTGACGAAGGCATCCATGATTTTCTCCAGATCGGCCAGCGTCTTGGGCGCCTGAAGGTTCAGCTTATCCATCCAGTCCTGACGGAACCAGAGCACCATATCGTCGTTGTAAGCGTAATCGAGAATCGGCAGCGCCATCTTCTTGCCGCCCTTGGTGACCGGAAGCCACATGGCCGGGTCCACCGCTACGCCCTTCTTGTAGATGTCGCTGGCGTACTTGTCGAAGAGCTCGTCGACGGCCATGAACTGACCGGACTCGATCAGCAGGTTATAGGTTTCCACATCTCCGCGGTAGGCCACCACGTCCGGCAGCTTGTCGCCGGAGGAGAGCATGAGGCGGAGCTTGGTTTTGTAAGCGTCGTTGGTGTTGGTGACGGTCCAGTCATACTTGACCTCCACGCCCAGCTGCTCCTTCAGAATCTTGGTCAGGACGTTGTTCTCGATGGTCTCGCCTTTCTTGAAGTGGACCGAAGGATCGACGCCCTTCACGGAGCTGATGGTGATCGGCGGATCGTACTTCTTGCCGTTCCAGCCGGTCTTGTCGGCGGCAGCGCTTGTGGCGGCTGCTGCATGGGCTGCCGGGCTGGTGCTTGCGTCGGACGGCTTGCTCTCACTGCTGTCGCTGCCGCATGCGGACAGGATTCCCGTTGCGCCGAGCGCGGTTGCGAGGAGCAGGCTTACCCTTTTCTTGTTCATGTCCTCTATCCCCCATCGATTCGTATTAGATTGACTTACGGGATTTACTATAAACGGATTTTTTATCCACCGAAATGCCTCATTTTTGTGTCCCGATGCTTATTTTTTGTGGGTACGTCATTATTGGGGGTATTTTATGATTTGACGGCCCCAAGCACAATTCCTTTTACAAAATACTTCTGCAGGAACGGATACACGGCTACGACGGGAAGAATGCCGATAAAGATCTGGGACGACTTCACCGTGCGGGTGGAGATGGCCTTCAGCTCCGCCACATTGGGATTGATCTTGCTGAAGTCCTGCTGGACGATGACCGTCTGCAGGAAGGTGGCCAGCGGGTAGTTCCGGTAGTTGTTGATGTACAAGAGTCCGTCGAACCAGGCGTTCCAGTTTCCGACGATGGAGAACAGGGACATGGTGGCGATGGCCGGCATGGAGATGGGCAGATAGATGCGCAGGAGGGTCGTCAGATGGCCTGCGCCGTCCATGATGGCCGCCTCCTCCAGCTCCTTCGGCACGGCACGGAAGAAGTTCATCAAGAGCACCATGCTGAACACCGCCACCGAGGCCGGCAGCACCAGCGCCCAGACAGTGTTCATCAAATGGAGCTTACGCACCAGAATGTACGTCGGAATGATGCCCCCGTTGAACAGCATGGTGATGAGGAAGAACCACGTGTAGTAGGAGCGGGCCCGGAAGACCGTCGAATCCTTCGAGAGGGCATAGCCCGCCAGCGTGATCAGGAACATGGTGATGGCGGTGCCGAGAATGGTCCGGTAGATGCCCATCCATAGCGCCCGGGTAAAGTTGGGATTGCCCAAGGTCTGCTCATAGGAGGCGGCGGTGAAGCCCTTCGGCCAGAGCCCGACCAGATTGGCGTTGGCGGGCGCGCTTTCGCTGAAGCTGACGGCCAGGATGTGCACGAGCGGAAGCAGGCACAAGAGGGATATGAGCAGCAGCATAACATTGTTCACGACACTGAACAGCCGGTAACCGGCCGATTTATGGTACATGGCAGGACGTCCCCCCTAGAAGATTCTGTAGTTGGCGAATTTGTAAGCCAGCCGGTAGGAGGTCACGATCATGACCATGCCGACCAGAGACTTGAACAGCCCCACCGCCGTCCCGAAGCTGAACTGTCCGTTCAGAATACCGGTCCGATACACGAAGGTGTCGATGATGTCCCCCTTGCTGTATACCATGGTGTTGTACAGATTGAAGATCTGGTCGAAGCCGGCGTTCAGAATATTCCCCAAGGCCAGCGTCCCTACGACGATGACGACAGGCATCAGGGAGGGAATGGTAATGTGCAGCGTCTGCTTCCACCGGGTGGCCCCGTCCACCTCCGCCGCCTCATACATATCCGGATTGATGCCGGTCAGAGCCGCCAGATAGACGATGGTGCCGAAGCCGAAGTTCTGCCACACGTCGCTCACGATGACCGTAAACCGGAACCAGTTGCCATTCATCAGGAAGGGAACGGCCTCGATGCCGAACCAGCCGGTCAGCATCCGGTTCACGATTCCCTCCGTGCCCAGCATATCCGTCAGGATGGCGCCCAGCACCACCCAGGAGATAAAGTAGGGCAGATACACCAGCGTCTGGATCGACCGCTTCAAGAGGGAGATCCGCACCTCGTTCAGCAGAAGCGCGAAGACGAACGGGGCGACGAGGTTCGTGACGATTTTCATACCGGCGATCAAGAGCGTATTGATGATGACCTGCTTGCTGTCCGGATACTCGAACATGAAGCGAAAATGCTCCAGCCCGACGAACGGCGACCCGGTAAAGCCCAGGAATGGCTTGTAATCCTGGAAGGCCATCACCAGACCGCCCATGGGCAGATAGACGAATAGAAACACGACCGCAACGGCGGGCAGCAGCATCAGGTGCAGAGGCCAGGTCGCGCTGCGCCTGGGCTTGTTCAGCTTCCGCACCAGGGCCGGCATCTCTTCTCCGGGTGCTTCCGTAGCCAGTTTCATCTCCATTTCCAAAACCCTCTCTGCATGTTATGATGGTTACACTTCCGGGGAGAGTGCGCTCCCCGTACCTATATCCTACCAGCGTGCCGCCGCCTGCGACATGCCCGACTCTTTGGAACGATGCCATTTTATTATGCGTTGCCGGGAGGCGCATCCGACGTGAACGTGAAGATGAATACGTTTACCAAAATCCTGATTCTCATCATGTGCCTGCTTGCCCCGCTGATGGCGCTGTATTACGTCTCCAACCGGATCAGCATCGACACGGTCCACAAAGAGGTCCAGACCCTGAAGACGAAGGACCTGCATTTCTACGCCGACCAGGTGGATCACAACGTGGGGCTCCTCTCCACCCTGGGGCTGCTCCTGAGCGAGGACATCAACATCCGGCAGCTGCAAAATCTGGACATGTTCTATAACAAATATGAAGCGAACGAAGCCGTGCTCCGCCTGTATGAGCGTTTACGGCTCTTGAACGTCTCCACCGGTTGGGAAACCCATATCAGCGTCTACTCGCCGGAGACCCAGAGCGTCATCTCCACCAGCAGCATCTCTTACGACGAGAAGTATCTGAAGGAACAGGTCAGCGTCCGGTGGAAGCTGGGACGGGTCAAGGGACTGGACGAGGACCGCTTCGTGAAGCATATCGTGCAGCCGGCTCAAGCCGCCACCGACGTGACGAAGGCGGGGATCGTGGTGGAGATCTCCTTCTCCGCCCAGGAGCTGGTCCGTTCCCTCGACCAGTTCAAGCTGGGGGGCAAGGGCGATCCCTTCTTCTTCAAGCCCGGCTCCGATCCGATCCGGAACCATTCGGCGGAGAACGGCCGGATCGCGGAGCTCTTGAGGCTGGTTCCTGACGGAGACTGGGATACGGCCACCAACCGCAGCATCAAGCTGGGCGACGAGACCTATCTCCTGAATGCCGTGAAGATCCCTTCCCTCGGCTGGTATCTCGTGGATTACGAGCCCATCGAGGAGATTCTCAAGCCCATCGTCAAATCTCGGAACCTGTTCTACTTCGCCATGGCCACCCTGCTCGTGCTGGGGCTCTGCGCCGCCTTCGTGCTGTACCAGCAGGTGCAGGTGCCGATCCGCGCCTTGGTGAAGAATGTCCAGATCATCAAGAAGGGGGACTATTCCGCCCGGATCCGGATGAAGCCCAACAACGAGTTCGCCTTCCTGTTCCAGCGCTTCAACGAGATGGCGGCGGAGATCGAGAACTTGATCCAGACGGTCTACGCGGAGCAGCTCCGCTCCCGCGAGGCCAACCTGAAGCAGCTCCAGTCCCAGATCAACCCTCACTTCCTGTACAACTGCTTCGCCCTGATCCGCAGCATGACCCGGCTGGGCGAGAAGCAATCGGTAATGGACCTGGCCATGCACCTGAGCAAGTATTACCGCTACACCACCCGCGTCGAAAAACCCACCTCCTCCATCCGGGAGGAGCTTCAGCTCATCATCAGCTACCTGGAGATCCAGAAGCTGCATCTGCAGCGCATGGATTACCGCATCCAGGTGCCGGAGACTATGATGGATCTGGAAATTCCCCGCCTGCTTCTGCAGCCGCTGGTCGAAAATGCGGTGCTCCACGGGATCGAGCCCATGCTGGAATACGGAGAGCTGGACATCCTGGGGGAGGAAACGGCCGCCGGCTATCGGCTGACGGTCCGGGACAACGGAGTCGGCCTGACGCCGGACAGCGAGAGATCGCTGCGCAACGCCCTTCACATGCTGCCGACGGATGAGACCGGCTGCGCCTTGTGGAACATCCGGCAGCGGATGAAGCTGTTCTGGGGAGATACGGCGGAGATCGAGTTCTCCCCCAATCATCCGAAGGGACTCGAGGTTACGGTCCGATGGGTGAAGACAGCGGAGAAGCCGCTTCTGGACGCGGGATAAGGAGGATGAGAGGTGCACCTCCACCTCCATAAAGATCGATTCATTCATCTAAGAAGGGCAGGTACCCCTATATGTATCAATTGCTAGTTGTCGACGACCAAGCCTACCTGGCCGATGACCTGAGCGCCATGCTCCCCTGGGGCACGCTGGGAATCGGCACGGTCCATACGGCTTATACCGCATATGAAGCGCTGGAGCTGCTCCGGACCCATCCTATCGACATCGTCATTACGGACATCCGCATGCCGGGCATGTCCGGCATCGAGCTGATCGAGGAGATCCGGAAGCATCACAAGCTGATCAAGACCATCCTGGTCTCGGGCTACTCCGATTTCGAATACGCCAAGAAGGCGATCCAGAACCGGACCACCGATTATCTCTTGAAGCCCGTATCCGACGAGGATCTGCTGGATGCGGTCCAGCGGGCCATCTCGAGCCTCCAGTCCGACTGGATGGAGATCAGCTCGAAGAAGCGCCTGGAGCAGTCCGTCCGGGAGAATATGCCGATCCTGAAGGAGCATCTGCTCCGCGATCTCCTGAGCGGCCGGCGGCTCTCCGCCTCCCAGCTGGAGCAGCGGATCGGACTCTTGGGTCTGCCTCTGGCAGTGAACCGCCCCTGCTGCCTGCTGCTGGTCCGCATGGAGGATCACTTCGAGCAGTTCGATCCCGAAAGCCTTTCCTTATTCGAGTACGCCATCTTCAATATGGCGGCGGAGATCTTCGGTACGGGATTCCAGCTCCTCCACTGCCGGGACATCCACGATTATTTGGTGCTGTTGCTGACGCCCAAGGCGGAACAAGAAAACAGCCTGACGCCGGATTACGAGCGCCAGGCCGAACAGATGGCTGCCTTGCTGCAGCACTACACCAAGCTGTATCTGAAAGGAACCATCTCCGTGCTGCAGAGCCCCTGGGTCCCGGAGCTGGCGGAGGTGAACGCCCTCTACGGGCGGGCGCTCCAAGCCTTCCGGCAGCAGATCGGCGGGGAGCGGGAGCTGCTCCTGACCTGCCCCGAGGCTCCCGGTCCGGGGAAGGCCCGGTCCTTGGGACGGCTGTACGAGCCTCCGACCCTGCTGCATTTGTTGGAGGCCGGCCAGTGGGATCAGGTCCGCACCAAGCTGGAGGCCATCTTCGCAGAGCTGAACGAGAACTGGGCCGACTCCCATGAGCATATCCTGGAGACGTACTTTGCCATCGCCAGCGCCTTCGCCTGCATCATCCACAAGAGCAACCGGTGGATCTCCCAGGTCCTGGAGCAGGAGTACGGGAAGCTGTCCCACAGCCATGAATTCCATACCATCCAGCAGCTCCGGGATTGGACCTTCCGGGTGTTGGAGCAGTTCACCGCCAGCTTCCACCGGGAGATCCGGGATGCCCGCTCCGCCACGGTCAAGCAGGTCCATGAATACGTGGAGGCACACCTGGGAGAAGCCTCCCTGCAGTCCATCGCCTCCCACGTATACTTGAACCCTTCCTATCTGTCCAAGATCTACAAGTCCGAGACGGGGGAGGGGATCAGCGATTATCTCTACCGGCTCCGGATGGAGAAGGCCGCCTACCGGTTGGCCAATTCCAACGAGAAGATCTACGAGATCGCCTTGAGCCTGGGGTATCTGAAGACCAGCTACTTCATCAAGCTGTTCAAGGAAAAATACGGGGTCACCCCCCAGGAATACCGCGACCAGCTCCTGGGCAAAGGAATGTGACGAAATGGTTCAGCGATGGGATTATGCCTCCCCCTGGTGGTAGGGGCAGTACTTCTTCATCAGCTCCACCGTCTCCGCATCGTCGGGACGGCCCCGGGCCTGCAGCCCCTCCATCACCTTCTCCCGGCGCTCCCCGTCCATGTTTTGTCCGAACTTGAACTTGGCCGTCAGCTCCGAGACGTTGATCCGGACCACCGAGACGCCCTTCAGCTCTCCCCGGTAGGCTGGGTCGTCGGGTGTGATCGGGGCGTAGCCGCCCTCAGGCTGGAGCTTCTCCATCAGCCCGGACAAGGCGTCCGCCTTCTCCGCCAGATCCTCCACCGGCTCCGCCGTCCCCCGGATGTGGACCGACTTGAAGAAGGCAGTCGCCGGACAGGCCTGCCGGGGATCGGAGAAGTAGGAGGGCACGATGGCGTACTCCCGGGCGACTGCGAAGCTGACGTTCTTGGCAGCGGCGATCTCCGACATCTTGGCCCCCCGGCGGGAGCCGTGGAAGTATATGTGGCCGTTCCGGTATACATAATTAAGCGGCGTCAGATGGGGCCAGCCATCCTCCCCGACGGTGCCCAGGTACCCGAAGGAACACTCCTTCAGGAACGCCTCAATCTCCGCCTGCTCTTCCACGCTGAATTCGGTTCTTCTCATCTCTCTTCTCTCCCTTCCTTTGTTCTGATTATAAAAAAGACCTTGGTATAGCTAAAGAGCCAATACCAAGGTCTTTTATTGGACCAATTTGCAAAGATCCGGCTATTTCTTATAGCCGTTGACATAGTAGTACTTGCTGTCCTGCTTCTTGGCGTTCATGTAGCAGTAGTCCACATGACGGATTTTTTCGATGGTGAACGATTGGAGCAACTCCAGAATATCATCCACATCCGCATAATAGTGTGGAACATCCTTCTCCGGCCCATCCTCCGTACACAGCAGGGTGTTCGCATCGATCCGGGGATACCCGGAGTGCACATACTCCCAAGAGGACTTGGAGCAAATGGAGGTATAGAGCTCTCCGCCCTGCTTCAGCACCCGTTCGACTTCGGCGATCATCCGCTTCACGCCCGGCGTATCCGAATGCGAGATCGCATGATAAATAAAACGGCGTCGAAGGATTCATCCTCGTATGGCAGCCTGGCGATATCCCCGACCGTCGTCTCTACGGTGACGTTCTCCTTCGACGCCCACGCATTCAGAGGGTCTATCGCGTAGGGCGACAGATCCAGTGCGGAGACCTGGAGGCCGTGCTTGGCGAAGCAGATGGAATGCCTCCCCAGACCGGCGCCCAAATCCAGCACCTTCCTCCTCCCCGCCGCAGACCACTTATAGGCGCAATAGACACCGTCCTCGCTTGGATTCAGCCATGGGCTTGAATTCGCGACCTTCTCCCATTCCCATCCCTTGGATTGGACCATCCGGATCTCCCCCTCTTATTGGTTCAAGACTTAGGGTTCCATTACGAACCATTACCGAAAATGGTTACTCCTGACACAAAAGGTTAACAATTGCAGGAAAGGAATACTGGAGCACCTGCTACAAAACCGCTCCGGCATCCGTCTTATTCATGAAAGGGGGACGGCGGCAACATGGAGGCTGGCGCACAGATACCCGAGCTGTTCCAGCGCTTGTTCCGGGAGCATTACCCCGGAGTGGCACGGAAGCTCTATGCATTGACCGGCGATTATGCGGCGGCGGAGGATTTGGCCCAAGAGGTGTTCCTGCGGCTGTACCGCAGCCCTCCGGACCGGCTGGAGGCCGTCGGCGCTTGGCTGCACCGGGTGCTGACCCGGGTGGGCTACGATTATATAAGGCAGCGTGCGTCCGGCAGGGCGCTATTGGAAAAGGAATCCGCCCGCTTGGCGGCTTGGACGGAAAGCTCTGCCCCTTCGGGGGAAACGGAGGTCATCCGCGAGTGGGAAAAGGATGTGGTCCGGCGGGTGCTGCGGAAGCTCTCGGACCGGGACCGGACCGCCCTGCTGCTTCGGGAGGAAGGGTACAGCTACGAGGAGATCGCCCACCGGCTGGAGGTCAACCCGAAGATTGTCGGCACGCTGCTGGCCCGGGCGGAGGAACGGTTGAAGAAGAAATACGGGCAGGAGGAGGACGGGAACGATGGCGGACGGAACGAAACGGACCGGCGGGGAGCCGGTATTTGATACGGACCGGGCTTGGGACCGGTTCGAGAGGCTGGCGGCCCGGGAGCCGGCGCCGGCGTTTTGGAGGCAGGCGGAGGAGAAGCCGGGACCGGAGGCAAGCGGATGGAAGACCGGACTGGACGGACGTCCGGATCATAACGAGAAGGATGGTGTAGGGGAGATGAAGCAGACCAGAACCAGTCACGGACCTATCGTGAACGGAGGCGGCGGCTGGCATACGGAAAAGCCGGTCCGGCGCAGACTTCGGAGGCTGACCGCCGGCGTTGCCGCTGCAGCCCTGATCGTCGGCCTATTCACGACCCCTCTGGGGGACCGGGCCCTGGCCTTCATGCAGACCAGTTTCCGGGTCCAGCACCTGGCTCAGGTCGGATTGACGGCCGATGATATGACGACCGTCTCCGAGCTGCTGGACCGGGGCTCCCCCGAGGGAGACCAGAGCTTCGCGCTGGCCCAATACGGTACCTTGACCCAATCCGGAGGCGGGAAGATCAGCCTTACAACTTGGGAGGAAGCGGAGCAGCGGATGGGTGCCCCCCTGCTGAAGCTGCAGAACCCCAGTATCCTCGTCTATCAGCCGGCGGGCACACTGACCTTGAACCTGAACGTCAAGGCGGTCAACCGGCTCTTCACCCGTCTGGGCGGCAGCATGCCCTTGCCGGCTGAAGCCGACGGCAAGGCTATCCGGCTGCACGTCCCGGAGGGCGTGACCGCTCAGGGAACCTTCTCCGGCAAGATGATGAGACTGCTCCAATTCGGCAAGCCGGAGCTGAGGGTCGAGAGCGGCATCAATGTAGCAGCCGTCCGGGAGGCGGTGCTGGGACTGCCCGTGCTGCCGGATAACCTGCGGACCAAGCTGGCCGCCATCGGCGATTGGCAGAGCACCCTGCCGGTACCGGCCCAGGATGAGGTCACCACCAGTCTCCGGCTGGGCGGACACGACGCCATCATGACGGTGAGAGGCACGAATCGTGTTCTGTTCTGGCTCGAGGGCGACCGGATGGGCTTGCTCGTGGGCGACCTGAAGGATTTCCCCGCGGAGGCCGCCTTCCAGCGGGCTGCGGAGGAGCTGGTCCGGCCATGATGATCATTGATACGGCAGATCTGACCAAGACCTACAACGGCCGAGGCGGCTGCCGCGGCATCACCCTGCAGGTGCCGGAGGGCTGCATCTTCGGCCTGCTGGGACCGAACGGGGCCGGCAAGAGCACCTTCGTCAAGATGCTGGCCGGCCTCCACCGCCCCGATTCGGGGCAGGCCACTGTGCTGGGGCAGCCTCTGGGCCGGCCGGAGGCGAGGCGCAAGCTCGGCTATCTCCCCGAGCTGTTCCGCTTCCAGGACTGGCTGACCCCGGTGGAGGTGCTCCGCTTCCACGGCCAGCTGGGAGGCTTGCGCCCGCGGGAGACACGGGCAGACTCCTTCCGCAGCCGGATCCGGGACACCCTGGAGCTGGTCGGCTTGTCCGAGGCCGCGAACCGCCGGGTCGGCGGCTTCTCCAAGGGCATGCAGCAGCGCCTCGGCCTGGCCTGCGCCCTGCTCCTGGAGCCCGAGCTGGTCATCCTGGACGAACCGTCCTCCGCCCTGGACCCTATCGGCCGCTACGAGATCCGCACCCTGCTGAAGCAGCTTCGCGGAAGAGGGGTCACCGTATTCCTGAACACCCATCTGTTGGAGGATGTGGAGGAGCTATGTGATGAGGCCGCCTTCCTGTACGGCGGAGAGCTGCTGGCCGCCGGCCCTCTTCACAAGCTGCTCGGCATGGCCGGAGAAGGCGGAAGCGGCCGCGGCAACTGGCGCTTCCGCCTTGGCGGCTGGCTCCCTGACACGTGGACGGAGCTGAATAAGGCCGCAGGCGGCGCTCTATCCGGCCAGCTGAGCCTGACCGAAGCGGATGAGAGCGGCAACGCCCTTCTGTCCGCCCGCGTATCCGACCGTGAACAGGCCGGGTACTTATGCTCTCTATTCATCGCAAACGGCCTGACACTTTACGAATCCGGCCCCGAGCCCCACAGTCTGGAGGCCTGGTTCCTGCGGATGGCCAAGTCCCGTCAAGGAGGTGCCACACCATGACCATGTACATCTCCGCTACGTTTAAGGAGCTGACCCGCAAGCGGGTCTTCCTGGTCACGCTGATCCTGACCCTCGTCTTCCTGATCCTGTTCGCCCTGGGCATCCGGGAGCTGAACGGTACGGTGGCTCAGGAGCGGATTTCTCCCGCCGAATCGCTGCTCACCAGCATGGTGATGATGGTGCTGGGTCTCTTTTTCGCCCAATTCCTGGCGGCCTTCTTCGTCCTCTTCTCCTCTATGGGGATCGTAACGGGGGAACAGGAGAACGGTCTCCTGCTGGCGGTGGCCGCCCGCCCCCTGCCCCGGTGGAAGCTCTATCTGGCCAAGTGGCTGGGCCATGCCGTCTGGATCACACTCTACAGCGCCATCCTGTTCGTATCCGTCGCCGGGACCGTCCATGCCGTGACCGGCCTTCCCCTGCTGGCTGGGGATTTCTTGAGAGGGCTGGCCATCTTTCTCTGGATGCCGCTCCTGCTCCTCTCGCTGACCATGCTGGCTTCCGTCTATCTTCCCATGCTGGGGACCGGGATCTTCGCCGCCCTTCTGTACGGCTTCTCCCTCTTCTGTGGGCTGGTCGAGGGGATTACGGCCTATCAAGGGAGCCCTCCTGCGCTGGAGAAATTCCTCCTCCTGACCGGGCTGCTGCTGCCTACGGACTCCGTCTTCCGAAGAGGCCTCTACGAGGTTCTGGGCGGGGCGGATTGGGCCGACTTGGCGACTGCGGACATGGGGCCCTTCTCCATGCCGAGCATCTCCTCGAATGCCTTCCTCCTGTACACGGTAGGGTACGCAGCGGTTCTGCTCCTGCTGGGGTTCCGGGCCTTCAGCCGGAAGGACCTGTAGCGAATACGTCCTTACAGCAAAACGGCGGTTCAGAGATTTCCTCTGACCGCCGTTTTCTTTTTCACCGTCCGTCCCGAAGGAACCGGTCCGTCCGCTCTACGTTACTCCGTAGTGCCATGCCGCGGCAAGGAGGAGGAATACGACTCTCGCCAATGCGGTCCAGGTGGACCACTTGTCCTTCTGCAGACGATCCTCCGAGGATTCCGTGGAAAAGTTCGCCCGCTGCTGGTCCGCCGTGGTAAATCCGCCTGTCAGAATTCCGGTAATGAACAACAGACCGATTCCGATATACAGCAGCCACTCCGCCATTGCTACCGCCCCCTGTTCCAGATGTTTACATTTCTTACGCACCTGACGAGGGAAGGTTGCAGGCTGGCTGCAGCACCACAGATCGCTACTTCACATACAGCCTGGCGGTCTCCTCCCAGATCTCACCCGGCTCCAGTCCGAACAAGCCGGTCTCCTCCGCCGAAAGACTGCTGTTCGGGGCATTGACCAGATTGATCTGGGGCTCGGGGCAGAAGAACCGGCCGCAGGCATTGTTGTTCCAGATCATCCACATCTTGTAGGAAGTCCCCACGTCGTAGACCAGCGTGACGCCGGCCTTGGTGTCCGTCAGCTCCGCGCGGTTGCGTCCTCCTTGGGGGACGGCCGTGTAATGATTGTCGAGAGAGGCGAAGTACGGATTCACGCCCCCGTCCTTCATGGCCGCTTCCCCCGCCGACAGCTCCTGCTTCCGTCCGGTCGGCAGCATCCGGCCGTCCAGCTCCCAGCGCTCTCCGACCGTTACCTTCAGGACGCAGTCCTCCGCCGTGCTGCCCGGTGCGAACGGGGCGTTGATGGCCGTATGGAAGGCGATCAGGCAGGGCATCGATTCCGTTCCCTCGTTCTTCACATAGAGCTGTTGGGACAGCCCCTCCGCGCTCAGGGTGTAGCACAGCTTCATGGTGAACTTGAAGGGCAAATACTTGTAGACGATATGACCTTCATCCACCTTCAAGGTGACGGTGACGAAGCTCTCCGCAGCGCCGGTTCCGAACTCCTCCACGCTCCATTCCGACGTGTGAACGTAGCCGTGCAGATGGTTGCCCGTACTGGCTTCGTTGACCGGCAGCTGGTAGACCTTGCCGTTCCATGGGAACTTGCCGCCGTCGTAACGGTTCGGGGGATACAGCGGCGGTATGCCGTAGACGCCGGGGGACGCCTTGAAATCCTCGATTCCGCCCTCCTCCGGCTCACGCAAGAACCGGTAACCGCTTACGTTATCGCGGAAAGCCACCAGGTTTCCTCCGACTCCCGGCACCAGCGCCGCCTCGTAACGGCCGGCCTTCAGCCAGACAGCCTTCTCGCCTTGGTACTCGCCTATGTAGGCTTGTGTTGCAGACATGGACATTCTCCTTATCCGATGAGTCTTCCGTTCCCCTCCAAGAATACCAAATCCCCCAAGCATGTCAACCATCAAAAAAGAGCCCTTCCCGATGTCGGGAAAGGCTCTTCAATTCGGCTCGGATTAACGGATCTCCGTCATCGGCACGCCGTCCATGTCGTCGAAGGCTTGGTTCTCGCCGGCCATACCCCAGATGAAGGTATAAGCTGCGGTGCCAACGCCGGAGTGGATGGACCAGCTCGGGGAGATGATGGCTTCTTCGTTGCGCATGATGACGTGACGGGTTTCCTGCGGTTGGCCCATCATATGGAACACAACGCCGGTTTCCGGCATATCGAAGTACAGATAGACTTCCATGCGGCGCTCGTGGGTATGACAAGGCATGGTGTTCCACATGTTGCCCGGCTTCAGCTGGGTCAGACCCATAACGAGCTGACAGCTCTGAATGCCCTTCTCATGGATGTACTGGTAGATGGTGCGCTCGTTGGAGGTCTCGATGGAGCCCAGGTGGCGCGGGTTGGCTTCCTTCTGGGAGGCCTTGACGGTCGGGTATTCCTTGTGGGCCGGAGTGGAGTTCAGATAGAACTTGGCCGGGTTGGCGGCGTCCGCGCTGGCGAAGAGCACCTCTTGTGCGCCGAGGCCCACATACAGGCAGTCCTTGTTCTCCAGCTCATAGACGGTTCCGTCTACGGTTACGGTGCCTTTGGCGCCGATGTTGATGATGCCCAGCTCGCGGCGGGCCAGGAAGAAGTCCGCGCCCATGTCCTTCTTGGGAGCGTCCAGCTTCACGGTGCCGGTGGTCGGAACCGCGCCGCCGGTGATGAAGCGGTCGTTATGGCTGTATACCAGGCGGAGCTCGTTGGCTACGAACAGGTTCTGGATCAGGAATTCATGGCGCAGCTTGTCTGTGTCATAGTTTTTTACGTCATTCGGGTGGGTGCCGTAGCGGATCTCCATCATGTCCGTAATTCCTCCTAATAAAAAGGTTAATGAACGTTCATTCATGTTCATAAGAACATATTTATACGTTCATATGGTACCATATTTCCCTTCGAAAAGCCACATCGTCTCAATTTTTCACAATTTCAACAGAGTGACGCATTGACGCGAAAGTGGTATAATATTGCCTAATGTTTAACCAATCAGAGGAAGGATGACCTGCATGCACCCTCTTGCCCAGAAGTTGAACGAAACCATCCAGCAAAACAGCCCTCACGTCCACGAGATGCTCTCCGGTCTCGGCCGGCTGATCTATTTTCCGAAGGAAGGCATTCTGAGCCAATCGGCTGAAGCGAAAGCCAAGGCTAAGACTTACAATGCCACCATCGGTACTGCGCTGGAGAACGGCAAGCCTATGCACCTGAAGGTGCTACAGGAAACTCTCTCCGCTTATGAACCGAAGGACCTGTACGAATACGCTCCGCCCGCGGGCAAGCCGGAGCTGCGCACCGTATGGAGAGCCAAGATGATTTCCGACAATCCTTCCTTGGAGGGAAAGAGCTTCGGCAATCCCATCGCCACCAATGCGCTGACTCATGGACTCAGCATCGTAGCCGACCTGTTCGTGAAATCCGGCGACGCGGTCATCATCCCGGACAAGAACTGGGAGAACTACGAGCTGACCTTCTCCATCCGCCGCGGCGCCGAGATGGTCTACTACCCGCTCTATAACGAACAGAACCGGTTCAACGACCAAGGCTTGAAGGAAGCCATCCTGGCCCAGAAGGACAAGGGCAAAGCCGTCGTCGTTCTGAACTTCCCGAACAACCCTACCGGCTACACGCCAGGCGCCGAGGAGGGCCGCAGGATCGTCGAGGCAATCCGTGCTGGAGCGGAAGCGGGGATCAACGTGGTCGTCGTCACCGACGATGCCTACTTCGGCCTCTTCTTCGAGGAATCGCTGCATGAATCGCTGTTCGGCGCCCTGGCCAATCTGCATCCCCGGGTGCTGGCGGTCAAGGTGGATGGCGCGACGAAGGAAGAGTATGTATGGGGCTTCCGAGTCGGCTTCATCACCTATGCCAACCCCAACGAGGCCGTGCTGGCTGCGCTAGAGCAGAAGACCATGGGCATCATCCGCGCCACCATCTCCAGCGGCCCGCATCCATCCCAGACCTTCGTGCTGAAGGCGCTGCAGTCCCCGGACTTCGCCGCCCAGCGTGCGGAGAAGTTCGCCATCATGAAGGGCCGGGCCAACAAGGTTAAGGCAGTTCTGGACAGCGGCAAATATGCAGGGGCCTGGGACTATTATCCCTTCAACTCCGGCTATTTTATGTGTCTGAAGCTGAAGACGGTGGATGCCGAGCAGCTTCGCCTCCATCTCTTGGATCAATACGGCGTGGGTACCATCGCCTTGGGCGAGACCGACCTGCGCGTCGCCTTCTCCTGCATCGAGGAGGATCAGGTGGAGCACCTGTACGACCTGATCTATTCCGGCGTGAAGGATCTGGAGCGCTAAGCGAATATGAACGACAGCCCGCTGCATCTGCAGCGGGCTGTTTCTTTTTGTTCAATCAATCTGTGCCGTTCGCTTTATCAGATCAAATCGGATTTCTGCAAGAGCCGCTCCAGCATCACGGCCGCTTCCGCCCGGGTCAGCAGGTCCAGGGGCTCCAGGGTCCGGTCCGTCTTGCCACCGGCGATCCCCCCTTGCAGGGCCGCTTCAATCCCTTCCCGCGCCCATGCCGAGGCTTGGTCCTGGTCCTGATACGATGCCAGGCGTGCCGTACCCTCCGACTTCGGAAGCTTGCCTCGCAGACCGGTCAGCTCCATGGCTCTTGACAGCATGACCATGGCCTGCTCCCGGGTGATGGTGTCCGAGGGACGGAACGTGCCGTCCGCATACCCGCTAACCAGCCCGTAGGTGCCGGCAGCCCGCAGAATCCCCGCGTACCACTCGGATGCCGGAGTATCTGCATACGGGGCGGTACCCTGATCTTGTACCGGCTTCAGGCCCAGAGCTCTGCCCAGCATAGCGGCGAACTCCGCCCGCGTGACGGCTTGGTCCGGGTTGAACCGTCCGTCCTCCAGCCCGTTCAGAATCAGCCGGGAGCCCATGGCGTTCACCGTTTTTTCGGCCCAATGCCCGGACATATCGCGGAATCGGACGGGATTCCAGACCACGGCATACGTGCTGTTGGTCAAGCTGTTGATGCTGGCGTAATAACGGCCGTCCTTCACAGTGATCCGGGTCGGCACATGGCGGATGGTTCCGTCCTCCTCCACCACCACACCGGTGGTGATCCGCTCAGGTGCGACGGTCTCCGGCAGCGTAATCGATCTCTCCACATACCCCTCGAACCGGGAGATCTCCACCTCCTGCCCTTTCACTTCCGCCTTCACGGCAAAATGAACCGGCGGAACCGCCACGATGTACCCGCCTTGCGAGGCGGCTTGCTCCGCCCTACGGACTTCTTGATCCGAAGGCCTGCCGATCTCAAGACGCAGCTTCAGCGCCCCCGGGTCGGTTTGCCCCCCGGGCAGGTTTTGCAGCACCTGCTGCCGGATCTCTTCGGCAGGAAGCGTGTAGGACCCGTAGATCGATTGAAGCTCGATCCCCGCTTTTTGGGCTGCCAAGCTCTGAAGCATCGCACCGTCCAGCTCTCCGACGATCAGATCCGCTCTGGTGATGGCCGAAATCGGCAGAACCTCGCCATCCCGGACGTTCGCCAGCTTCGATTCCAGCTTCTCCGCGTCCACCCGGATCACGTTCACCGAACGTCCGTTGGAGGTGCCTGGAGTTTCTGTGCCCCACTCCGTCTCCAGTCTGTTCGTCACCGGCGTGCCGGAAGGAGTCGCGGCAGGACCTTGACCGCTGTTCGATTCGCTATCGGTCCCTGTTCCCGAGCCTCCACCGCTGGAAGCCGCAGCCGGAGTGACCGGTTCGGTAGCGGCCGAATACGCTCCCGCTCCTTCGCTGTTAACCGCCCTCACGGTAAACGTATAGGACACCCCGTTGGTCAAGCCGGTCACGGTGATCGGACTGGCGGTCCCCGTTGCCGTGATCTGCCCCGGGCTGGATACCGCCTCATAGCCGGTTACGGGACTTCCCCCGTTATCGGCCGGTACTGCAAACGTAAGGACAGCCTGTCCGTCGGAAGCGGTCGCCCGGACCTCAACAGGTGCCGCAGGGACCGTTTTCGGTGTGGCAGACATTTCATTGGACCGTGGGCCGTCACCTCCGATGTTCCATGCCCGTACGGCAAAATAATAGCCAGTTCCGTTCGCCAGCCCTTCTGCCCGGTACGTATACACGGAGCCGCTTACCGTTATTGGCAGCGCGTCATAGACACTCGGGGTTTCGCTCGCATAGATGTGGTAGCCCAATGCGCCTTCCACCGGCTCCCATTGGAGGGAGACCTGCCGGTCGCCCGGTATGGCGGCGGTCAAGACCGGCGCTCCCGGCTCAGGCGGAAGCGGGATGACCGTCACCTCGTTGGACAGAGCGCTGCTGCCGGACGGATGAGTCGCTTGAATGACAAAGGAATACGGTGTCCCGTTGGCAAGCCCTTCCGCTTTGTAGCTGTAGACGCTTCCACTCACCGTGGCTTCCGCCGCCCCGTACGTGCCGTCCGCCTCCCGCTTGAATATCTGATAGCCCGCCGCCTTATCCACGGCCCTCCAGTTCAGTACGGCGTAGCCGTCCCCAACGCCGGGAGCCGACATCACCGGAGTATCGAGCCCCTTCACCGTAACGGCTGCAGTTGCCTTCCATTCGCCGTTCTGGGTCTTGGCCGTAATAACGGCGCTGCCCAGCGCACGGGCCGTGACCAGACCGTTAGCATCCACGGAGGCGACGCTTGCATTGCTGCTGCTCCAGAAAGCGCCCCGGTTCGTGGCTCCTTCGGGCAGCACGTTCGCCGTCAGCCGCTCCGTCTCTCCGGGAAGCATGGACAGCGACGTCCGGTCCAGATCAATCCGGTCCGGCAGCACCTCAGGCCCGTAAACCTCGAATTCCCAGAGTGAATAGCCGTACTGGGTGGCTCTCACCGTCCCATACATCCGGACATACCGGGCATCGGTCTCGGTGATGCTGATGGTCTCCGTCCCGCCCTTGCCGGCAGTAGTGCTGTAGACATCCGTCCATTGATTCGCGTCGTTGGAGACCTGAATCTTATAGCTCTTGCCATAAGCCGCTTCCCAGATCAGCCGGACCTCGTTGACCCGCTTGACGCTGCCGAGATCCATGTAGATCCAGCCCGGGTCCACGTTGCGCTTGGTGCCGGAGCGGGTATTGAGGTTGCCGTCCACCGCCAGAGGAGCCGTATCGGCGGAGCCGTCATTGGAGGAGATGACCGCAGGCCGGTTCAGCGCCAGATTCGTCTTGGGCCGGGGCTCCGGATCCTGTACCGGCAGGATGGTGACGCCGCCGTAATACTCCTTATCCAGGAAATTCATCGCTTGCAGCGTCTTAGCCGGCTGTACGCTGCCCGGCATGTAGACATTCTCGAAGGTCAGGCCGGTGATCAGAGCCCCCTCCACTCCCTTGATCTTGCCGAAGCTTTCCCCGGCATCCCGCACCGTGATGTTCCGCACGGTCACGCCGGTAATCGGGCCAGCCCCATTGCCGCCGTTGTTGACGGTAAACAGGGTCATCCACGCGCTGTTGTCGTCATTTTTGCCGCTGATATCCTCCACGTCCATGTTCTCGAACAGCACGTTGCGCACTGCCCCCGCCCCGTACTTGTGATGAACCGCGAAGCCGACAGCCGCTTTGTACACCACTCCATCCCGGAAGGTGATGTTCTCCTGATCCTGCATGACGCCCTGCCCGATCTTATAGCCGTAGCACACGGTCCACGAGATCAGATCCTCGAACACCACATCCCGGACCGGCTCCGGACTGCCCGGCCACGGCACCCGGCCTGAGGCGATGTCCGTATCCTCTTTCCAGGACTTGGTGGAATAAGGGTCATCCAGCGCGATGCCGATGGAATTGCGGATGACGGCACGCTGGGATTCCACGATGTCGATGCCATCGTTCTCCGACATGCTGAGACTGTTGAACAGCTTCAGGTTCGTAAACTCCAGATCGTTGGAGCGGACCGGCATGACCGACCAGGCAGAGGACTCCCGGACAATCACACCGTCCATCTTGAAGCGGGAGGTGGCGATCGGTACGACCAGGTTGTTGATCATCCCTTTGCCGTTGGTGGTCTTGTCATCGACGAGGGCCTTGCCGTTCCCGTCCAGCGTGCCCCGTCCGTAGATCTTGATATTGTCGGAGTCGAACGCCGTAGAGATCCACCAGGTCGCCGGGCGGCCCATGGACTGCTTGAACCAGTGCTCGGTGTAGTCCGCGGTCTTCCCCGTACCCACCAGCACGGCCCCGGGCTGCAGGTACAGGGCCATATTGCTCTTCAGCACCAGGTTCCCCGCATAATACTCTCCGGCCGGTACATAGACGATCCCTTGTATACCGTTACCCTGGGCCGTCCCATAAGCACTTGCGTCATCGATGGCCCGCTGCAGGGCCGCCGTCACACCCGCTGCAGCGGCAGCTCCGGCATTCGGCGCCACACCGTATGGGACTTCGGTAATGTTGAACACCCCGGCGCCGGAGGAGGGCGGCACATCCGTCTCCGCCGGGTCCGCTGCAATGACCAGCCGGGTCGTCCGGCCGTTCATCATCACGATCAGGTATTCATCCTTCTGGGTCGTGAAGGTCAGCTTGGTCCCCACTACACTGTCGGGGGTAATTCCGAGCTTCTTCGGACTGATGGAATACTCATGCACCTTGTCCGTGTTCAGTATGGTCACTTCATACGTAATCGGCCCCTCCGAAGCGGAGAAGTGGGCGTAATCATAGTCATTGTAGGCCTTCACGACCGGGATCTCCACTCCGTTCGCCTTCAGCCTGTAGTTGGTCGAGACGGCATAACGTGCAGGCTGGGCATACGCCGAGATGGCGGCCGGTCCCAATGCTCCGGAGCCGCTGCCCGCCGCTGCCGCAGACAACGCAGGGATCCCCCATGCGGCAGGCATAAGCCCCGCCACCATCATAACCACCATGAACCATACTATGCTCTGTCTAAGCTTTGGCATTTGTCAGATTCCCCTTTCCTTTCGAACCTTGGACCCGGATATCCTTTCGCTGTAACCCCTTACATCTTGGTGTGCAGCCTTCCTCCTTCCGCGGGCTCTGCCTGGATTTGGATCATCTATGGATTCGCGTGCTCAGTATAACAAACCGGCTGCACCGGGATAAGGCGGCTAACCCGACATTATGGGCAGGTATTTACAGATGATGCGAGTTCCGGCATGCCAAAAAAACCGCCCCGCACATGCATCTGCACGCGGGGGGCGGCCTTTCGCTGACAGCTTTTAAGAAGCAGCCGTCTATTTGGTGGTAAATGGTTCGATTCCGATGCCTGTTTGTTCCAGACCCGTAACAATTGCCGCAGAAGCTGCGTCTATCGGTTATCAACCCATTGATAGGAGGTGCAGGCGATGATCCGTAAGCTCCTGTGGGGCGGGACTGCAATCCTGCTGGCGGTTCTCCTGTGTCGAGGACCTGCCGGTATCGGCCTGGAGCCACTCAAGTTGACCGAGAAAGAAAGGCAAGAATGCCTCAAAGCCGCTTGGAAAAGTCTAGTCGCTATCTCCGATGGCAAATCCGGGATCGATTGGAGGACGGGAGAGGTCACCATCGTTCGGTATGAAGGCGCCTTGCTCCTTCCACCCAAGAACCGGGACCGGCTGATGAACAAGGAACTGGTCTCCGTCACCTTCCATACGGAGCTGGACTCCCTGCTCGGCCCCATCGTGGTTCTCCTGCATCCCAAGGTCCACAGCCTGATCGGCTTCGTGCCTCAGATGTAACGGCTGGAAGAACCGCGAAACGCTTCCCGCTCCGCTTCTTACACTTTGTCAGCCACCAGCGTGAACGACTTCGGGATGCCCTTGTCGAACACGTCCGAGGACTGGTTCGGTTCCTCCACCAGCTGGCGGATCATGAGCCCGGCGCGGGCTACGGCGGTCACGATCTCTCCCAGGTTCCAGTACCGCAGCTTCACCTTGGGCAGCGCCGACCGCTCCTCATCCGACAGGAACTTGCCGTAAGCCACGTCCACCTCCCGGATGGACGCATCGAAGTAATCGCCGGTTACCTTGTGCTTGCGGATGTTGGCGGTCGTACCCTTGGAGCTGATCAGCTTGGTCGTCACCGGGTGGAAATCCTGAAGCAGAAGTCGCCCTCCCGGCTTCAATAGCCCCCGGATCACATCCATCAAGGGAGCCAGGTCCACAAAATAATGCAGGATGCCGAACTCCATCAGCACCAGATCATAATCGCCCGTCCGCTCTTCCGGCGGAAGCTCCAGCACGTCCGAGACCACATAGCGCAAAGGCACTCCGGCAGCGGCAGCCAGCTCCCGGGCATACCGGGCATTCTCCGAGGCGATGTCTACCACCGTAGCCTCCGCCCCGAGCAGAGCCATAGCCACGGCCTTGCTCCCGTGGGATCCCAACAGATTGGCCACCTTCTTGCCCTGCAGCCCGTCCATATACGGGTACAAGCCCTTCAGCCGGGCCTCCGGATCCCGCTTCACCTTCTCCGCCGCTTCCGGCGGCTCCCCATACCGGGACACCCAAGCCTGGTACGGCCCGCTGTTCCAAGCCCGCTCATTGGTGCTGCTGTGCCCCATCTGTCCTGCTCCCGCCTGCTCCAATTCCTTCTGCTGTTCCATATGCCAATCACTCCCCGAATCCATGCTATTCCGCTTCCCCTACTCTAGCGATTTTCGGCACAAAAGTAAAATGGCCCCTGCTGAAGGTGTTCGAGGGCGTGGTGGACGACGACAAGGAAGACCGGATCCTCCCCGCCGTCGCCACCAAGATGCTGGCCCAGCCAGAATTCAAGGACGTGGAGAAGGTCAAGA